>RFGE01000095.1 GCA_003696105.1 Deltaproteobacteria bacterium
CGCCGACCCCGGCCGCGGCGGCGGCCGCGGCCAGGGCGATGCCGGCGGCGCCGGGCAGCGCGGCGGCCGCCGCGGCCGCGGTCAGCGCGCCGAGCCCGAGCGCGAGCCCGACGGGCAGCGCCAGCGCCGCGCGGCCGGGGCCGGTCGGCTCGGCGGTCGGGGCGGGCTTCGCGTGGCGGCCGGTGGTCGCGCGCGGCCGGGCGCCGTCGGCGAGCCGGGCGGCCATCGCCGCGAGCCGGACGG
Organism: Deltaproteobacteria bacterium; assembly: GCA_003696105.1. Lineage (NCBI taxonomy): Bacteria > Pseudomonadati > Myxococcota > Myxococcia > Deltaproteobacteria bacterium. The sequence continues at coordinate 244 of RFGE01000095.1, forward strand.
TGTCCGGGCGCCGCGCGACGGCCGCTGACGTCAGGCCGCCGGAGGCGAGGGATGCGGCTCCATCGTCGGGGCGGCGGGCGAGGTCGGTGTCGGGCGTGTCCATGAGCGGGATGGTCGCGCGTCTTGCTCCGTTTCGGTCGGTACGTGGGTCGGCCGCGCGCCGCTTCGGTTTAGGCCTCGGCGCCGGCACGCCGCCGGCCGCGGGCGTCACTCCCCGGTCGCGGCGGCCACCCGCGCCGGCAGTTCGCCGGCGAGCGCGTCGACCGCGGCCGCGTCGACGCCGAGGAGCTGCGTGCCGACCAGGATCAGCGCGTCCAGCTCGGTCGCGTCGACCGGTCCGGCGTACAGGCCGGCCTTCTTGGCGAGCGCGTTGGCCAGGCGCACCAGGTTCGGCGCGCTCGCCGGTTCCGCCGGGTCGTAGTCGGCGATGTCCTCGACGCCGGCGACCACCTCCGGCGGCAGCTCCCAGGCCTTGGCCACCGCGATCCCGACCGGCCGGTGCACGCTGCCCACCACCTCGAGCCACCAGTCGGCCCAGTTCGCCGGCAGGCGGTCCGTGGTCGCCTCGACGTACAGCAGGATGTCGCCGCACACGATCTTGCCGATGTCGTGCAGCAGGCCGCCGAGGTAGGCCAGCTCCGGCTCGGCGTAGTTCGCCAGCTTGGCGAGGTCGCGCGCCGCGATCGCGGTGGCGACCGAGTGGTCCCAGATCGCGCGGAAGTCTCCCGAAATGGCCGACTTCTTCGACAGCGCGAACTCGCGCACGCTGATCTCGACCGCGATCCGCATCAGGCGCAGCTGACCGAGGCGTGTCACTGCCTGCTCGACGGACGCGACCCGCCGGCCGTTGGCGGCGGCGTTCGCCTGGCGAATCACCTCGGCGGTCGTGATGGGACACGTCTCGACGATCGGCACGACGGCGGCGAGCGCGCCGTCCCGATCTTCCAGGGTGCGAATCACCTTGAGCGCGACGCCGGGCATCGACGGCAGCGCGAGCGATCCGGACTCGATCTTGGACAGCAGGACCGAGCGCACGGTCTCGCTCACGCGCGCGACGTTCGGCTGAGGGGTGGCGGGAACCGGCACGCCTGGTGAATCGGTCGCGCGTCGCGGGTCTTTAGAAGAGGGCGCGGGACCGAAGGCGCTCGTTCGCCGTCCGCGGCGGCCCCGAGACAGCGCCGCGGACCGGCGCCGTCCACACGCGGGGCGCGGCGCTCAAGGATCGCGCGGTCGTGCCGACTCATTGGACGCGACGAGGTGTTGCCATGCAGAAGACGGTGCTCGTAATCGACGACTCGGCGACGGTGCGCACCCAACTGCGCCAGGTGTTGTCAGGCGGCGGCTATCGGGTACTCGAGGCCGAAGACGGCGCCCGCGGGATCGAGCAGGCCGAGGCTCACGAGGTCGACATGATGATCGTCGACGTGAACATGCCGGTGATGGACGGCATCACGATGGTGAGCCGGCTGCGGCAGTCGCCGAAGCACGCGGCGACGCCGATCTTCATGTTGACCACCGAGGCGTCGCGCGACGTGGTGGCCCGGGGCAAGGCCGCGGGCGCCAACGCGTGGATCGTCAAGCCGTTCAAACCCGACCTGCTGCTCAAGGGGGTCCGCAAGGTCTTGAGTTGACCATGGCGACGGCTGCTCACATCGCGTCCCCCGTGCGCGGCCGCGCGGCGCTCCGCATCCTGGTCGTGGGCGGCGCCGCCGTCGGCCGCCGGGTGGCGCTCGCCGCCGACCGGCTCGGCGCCGGCTGCGACGCCGCGGCGTCCGCCGCCGAGGCGCTGCACCGGACCGCCCGCGCCGGCTACGCGCTCGTGATCGTCGATCTCACCGGCGATCCGGACGCCGGCGTCGACGCGCTGCGCGCGCTGCGCGACGCGGGGGTGACCACCCGCGCGCTGGTGGTCACCGACAAGCTGCAGACGTCGCTGTTCGCGCGGCTGATGCCGCTGGACCTCGCCGGATTCGTGCTCGCGGCCGCGCCGGACGACGAACTCGTCGGCAAGCTCGCCGGCGCGCTCGGCGTGTCCGTCCCGGCGGGCGGCTCGGCGCGCCCCGGCGCGCGCGACGCGGCGGGCGGGCCCGACGACGAGACCGGCGAGTTCGCCCCCGCGGCGATCGGCGCGCGCGTCCTCGTCGTCAACGTGGCGCCGCCGGCGGGGCCGGAGCTGGTCCGCGCGCTGCACGAGATCGGCCTCGAACCGCACGAGCCGGCTGACGGCGATCCGCACCCGTTCGCGCTGCTCGAGCGCGACGAGCGTTTCGCGGCGGTCGCGGTGTCGCTCAACGGGCTGCCGGAGGAGGCGTTCGCGCGGCTGCGCCAGATCGCGTTCGACAATCCGCAGCTCAAGTGCGTGGCGATGTGCGCGCCGGCCGGCGACGACCGCGCCGACCAGCTCGCGGCCCTCGGCGTCCAGCCGATCCTGCCGCTGGGCACCGATCCGGCCGAGGTCGCGGCCGCGGTCGCGCGCCGGGTGGGCGAGCACGACTACGACCCCGCGGTCGCGGCCGCCATCCAGGACGGCCTTCCCTCGATCATGGCCGGCATCCGGCTCGAGCCGATGCAGCCGCTTTTGCGCGTGAGCAGCCGCATGCTCGGCGAGATGACCGCCATCGTGGAGCTGGGCGGCGAGGACCTGGACGGCTGCGTGCTCGTGTCGGGCAACCCGCTTCTGTTCACCCGTCTGGCGCGCGACTGGCTGGGCGAAAAGCCGCGCACCAAGGACCTGGTGTGGGACGCCGCCGGCGAGCTGATCAACCGGATCGCCGGCGTCGTCCGCACGCACTACGCCGCGCGCGGGCTCCGCAGCGACCAGTCCACGCCGACGATCGTCGAGGGCGACGCCGTGCGCCTGCGCCACCGCACGCGCAAGCCGTCGCTCGTGGTGCCGTTCGCGGTCGAGTCGTTCTCGACCCCGGTGTACGTCGAACTCGTGCTCCGCGCCAAGTCCGCCGACCGCCCCGACGAGGCGCCCGAGATCGTCGAGGCCGGCGAGATCGAGTTCTTCTAAACTGAAGTTCCCCCGGGCACGAGCGCAAGTGCTCGGATACACGCAGTTCGGTGCGAGGCTACTGGGAACAGTCAGAGACGGACGCCGAGGAGGTCGAGGGCACGCTGCTGAAGGCGCGTGGGGATCGTGATGCGGTCGAACGGC
>RFGE01000096.1 GCA_003696105.1 Deltaproteobacteria bacterium
CGGAAGTCGCCGAGCAGGGTGGCCGCCTTGAACTTGAGCGCGCCCGGGGCCTTACACGTCGTATTGGGGCCCTGGCCCTTGTCGCAATCGTTGGCGAAGTTCTGCTCTTTGGCGTACCGGTTCAGCTCCTTGTGCTGGCCCTTGAAGATCTTGACCAGCTCGGGAACGACCGGCTTGCCGATCGCGGTGAGCGCCGTCCGCACCTGCTGGTACACGGGCGGCAACGCGAACATCGTCTTCAAAAGCGGCTGGATCGCCTTCGGGTCGGCCTGGTTCGCGAGCGCATTGGCCGCCGCCGCGTTGAGCTTGATCGGCTGCTTGGTCGGCGGTGTCGTGAGTACGTCGATCAACAAATCGACTGCCCGCGGATCCTTCATGTAGCCGAGCGCGCGCACCGCTCCGATGCGCACGCGCTGTCCCGGCGACAGCTTCGGAATGTCCTTTTTGACCGCAGCGATCAGGGTCGTCACGGCCTCAGGGCTCTGGATGCCGAGTTCGGCCGCGCGGCCGAGGGCGTCGGCGGCGACGACGGCGTCGTCGATCGACTGCTGATCGCCGATGTCGAACTGGTCGACCGCTTCGATGAGGTACGGGATCGCCGGCTCGTAGGTCGGCCCGTACTTCACCTCGCCGGTTTTCGGATCCACCCGCTGGTAACTCGCGAGTTCGATGAGGATGCGCAGCACCTTGGACGGGTGGCGGTGCGACTTCCAGAACTCTCCGAGTGGCTTGATCGCCTTGGGATCCTTGAGCTGCTGCAACCGCTGGAGGGCCTCCCCGGCCTCCTTCGGCTCGTCGAGCTTTTCGATCCACGTGTCGGGGTCGTACGGATCCTTGGGGCAGCCGGCGGTCAGCGCGATGAGCAGACCGCCCGCGAGCGCAATCCCCAGCGTCTTCATGACAGCTCCTTGGTTAGCGCTTTCTGCTGCGCGTGTTGATTGCGAACATGATGTTCTGGTAGTCGGCGGCGTACGCGGTCTTGAGCACGCGGCCGATCACCTTCGCGCTCGTGGCCTTGTCCGCTTGCAGGATCAACAGCCCGCGCAAGCACAGGGCGTTGGGGGGCGGATCGCCCGGTTCGCAGTTGCCCTTCGTTTCGTCGAAGTAGGTGCCCGCCGGACATTGACAGCGTTTGCGTTCGGCGTCGGGCATCTTGTCGAAGTTCATCTCGAACGACGTCTTCTCCGCCCGCAGGCGCTCGTACAGGTCGACGATCTTCCACTCCATCGACGTGTCGGCGTCGATCGCGCGCGGATCGCCCATGCCCTCGCCGTTGAACGAGATCGAGTCCGGACTGATGACGATGACGGGCGCGCGGCGCAACTGGTCCTTGTTGCTTGCGTCGGGGAGCGTCACGCCCTTTTGCGCCATGATGATCTCGCCGGTCGCCGAGAACGTCATCAGCAGGAACGTGACGAGAATCGTCATCATGTCGACGAAGGGCACGACGTTCAGGCTGACGTTCGCGCTCTTGCGGCCGCCGCCTTTGGCGCCGCCGCCGAGATGTTTGAACGGGATCGAGCTAAACAGCCTCGGCCCTGGTTCGTGGACTGGCATGTCCCGATCTCCTTATTGCTTGAATCGCACGGATAGCGACTGCGGGTCGACGTAGCCGACGTCGCGGAAGCCGGATGCGATCGCCGAGTCCATCGCGGCGATGATGTTCTCGTACGAGACTTCATCCTCTGCCGCGAGTTCGATGTCCTGGCGGCGGCTGAAGCGTGCGTCCTGCTTCAGTTCGCCCAGGACTTTCTCGAACGCTTCCCAGTCGTACTGCCCCTCGCCGAGGTTCTTGATCTGCTGGCGATCGCCCTGCAGGCCGCTCACGCCGACCCACATGTCTTCTTTGGTGAGCAACACGGAGATGTTGGCCGGCGGTTCCTCGTCCAGCATCTTCTCCGCGTCGCGCCCGATGCCCTTCGGCTTGATGCTGATCTGGGCCAGGTTGGTCCACACGGCCGTGACCAGCAAGAAGGCGGTGAGGCAGCTCATCAAGTCGATGAACGGGACGACGTTCAGCTCGACGTTGACTTCGCGTTTGCCCTTGCCGCCTTCGCCGGTGTCAATTGCGGCGCCCATGCGGACTCCTTACTGCTGCATCGCGGAGCGGTGCGCGGTGACGAGGTTGACGACCTGGACGGTCACCTCGTTGATGTCGTCCGTGATCGCCTGGGTCTTGCCGTTGAGCAGCGAGAAGGTGAGCAGACCGAGCAGCGACGTGCCGATGCCGAACGCGGTGCAGTTGAGCGCCTCCGAGATACCCTCGGCCAGCAGGGTCGCCTTGCGGCTCGCATCGGCGCCGGCCGCGGAGCCGAAGGACTTGATCATGCCGGTGATGGTCCCGAGCAGACCGGACATGACCGCGAAGTTGGCGAGCATCGCCAGGTACGGCGTGCGGCGGTTGATCTGCGGCAGTTCCCGCAGCGCCGCCTCGTCCATCGCGGCCTGAACCTCGTGATCGCTCTTGTTGAACTTCATGAGCCCGGCCTGGATGATGCGCGTGAGCGGAGTCGGGTTGCCGGAGCACACCTTGATCGCGCCCTGCACGTTGCCGCTCATGACCTGGCTCTTGAGCAGGGCCAGGAGCTTGTCCTTGTCCACCGTGGCCTTCAGCAGGTAGACGGCGCGCTCGACCGCGATGCCGATGATGAAGATCGACGTGATGAGGATGGGCCACATGCCCCATCCGCCCTCGTGGAATGCCTCCGAAATCGTCTTTACGATACCCATTGCGTCAATCGCCTCCTGTGGCGGGTCCAGTGGTCCGCGCGGACCGTTGCCACGCTGGCGTCCCAGCGTGACGTGGGTTGCAGGTTCCCGCGCGAAAGCAAGTTCGTGACCAGATCGACAACCTCCGGGGATCACGCGGCAACCGCCCGTGCGGGCGCGAGCTGGGGTCGATTGACGCCCGTGGCAGGGGTGGACGATCGGGGCAGAATGCCCCGCCTCGACCCGGGGTCGCGCAATGTGGGCGCACGTACGCCCGGGTAAGGCAATAAACTGCACGACGGCGGGCGCCGCCGGACGCGCGGCTGGACCGGCGTCGCGCAGTGCGGTACGAAAGAGAGCGATGCCGTTTCGCGTGGGCCTACTCGACGGCGTGGCGGTCGTGCTCGTGGCGATCGCGATCGGGCTGCCGCCTCGTGAGGTGCACGTCACCGACCCCGTGCCGCCGATCCCGCGCGACGCCGCGATCGAAATCAGCCGCTATCAGGCCAAGTTGGCCGCCGACCCGGCCGACGGCGTGGCGGCCGAAGATCTGGCCGACCTGCTGCTCGACCTCGGCTACTCCGACTGGGCGCTGCGCGTCGCCGGGGACGCGGCGCGGTTCGAGCGGTCGCCGACCCGCTGGCGCGCCCTGCGCGGCGTGTCGGCGGCACACGCCGAGCGCCTCGAGGTCGCGGACGCGCTCCGGTGGGGAGAACTGGCCCTGTCGGCATGCGAGGCGAACGAGGTCGCCTGTCCCGCCCACGAGCAGGTCCGGTTGCGCATCTACATCGCGCAGCTGCGGGCGGGCGTCGAAAGCGGCATCGACCCGCGGGTCGATCCCGCCGGGTTTCGCGCCGCGATCAGCCGCGCCGGAGTGCGCAACGTGCGCCTGAAGGCGCCGCGGGACGTCGTCGACTCGGCGCGCGAGTCGGCGTCCGGCGGCCGCTGACGCGGATGATCGCGGCGAGGGGCGCACGGCCGCCGTCGCATCGCGTATCCTCGGCGAATGGCACGGTCAGCATCGCTCGAGATGAGCGCGAGGGCGAACAGCGCACTGCGGACGGACGATCGGGACCTCGACGCGGCGATCGCGGCGCTGCGCGACCGGGCCCGCGAGTGGGCGCGGCTCGCGCCCCGCGCCAAGGCGGAACTCGTGCGCGCGTGCATCCCGCGGGTGTTGGCGGCCGGCGACGAGTGGGCCGCGACCGGCGCGCGCGCGCGCGGCGCCGACCCGGCCGAAGAATGGCTCGCGGGCGTGACGCCGACCGTGCGCCAGCTGAGGCTGTTCGCCGACACGCTCGACGCGATCGCGGCGGCGGGCAAACCACCGCTGGGTCGCCGCGCGCGCACGCTGCCCAACGGGCGGCTCGCGATCGACGTGTTCCCCGCCAGCGGCATCGACCGCGCGAGCTTCGCCGGGTTCACCTGCCACTGCGTGATGGACGAGGGCGTCGACCGCGACGCGGCGCGGCGCCGGCAGGCTGCGTTCTACGACGTGTCGGACCCGGACGGTGGCGTGTCCCTGATCCTCGGCGCCGGCAACGTGTCGTCGATCCCGCCGATGGACGTGCTCAGCAAGCTCGTCGCCGACGGCTTCGTGTGCTTGCTCAAGATGAACCCGGTCAACGAGTGGGTCGGGCCGATCCTCGAGCGGGCGTTCGATCCGCTCATCCGCCGCGGGTACCTGCGCATCGTCTACGGAGGGGCGGACGTCGGCCAGTACCTCGTCTATCACGAGGAGATCGACGACATCCACATCACCGGCTCCGACCGGACGCACGACTTGATCGTCTGGGGGCCGCCCGGCCCGGAGCGGGACCGACGCCAGCGCGAAAACGACCCGGTTCTCACGATCCCGATCACGTCGGAACTCGGCAACGTGTCGCCGGTCGCCATCGTTCCGCACGCGTACAGCGACGAGGAGCTGTGGTTTCAGGCGCGCAACGTGGTCACGATGGTGACCAACAACGCGTCGTTCAACTGCAACGCGGCCAAGATGTTGATCACGTCGCGGCAGTGGCCGCAGCGCGACCGGTTCCTCGACATGATCGAGCGCGGTCTGGCCGCGGTGCCGCCGCGCAAGGCCTACTACCCCGGCGCGTTCGACCGCTACGCGCGGCTTACCGAAGGGCGAGACGGCGTGCGCCGGATCGGGACGGCGAAGGACGGCACGTTGCCGTGGGCGGTCATTCGCGACGTACCGCCCGGCAGCGACGACGATCTGTTTCGAGTGGAACCGTTTTGCGGCATCCTGTCGGAGACGGCGCTCGACGCCGGCGAGCCGGACCAATTCCTCGCGGAGGCGACTGCGTTCATGAACGAACGGCTGTGGGGCACGCTCAACGCGATGATCGTGATCCACCCGTCCCACGAGCGCGACCCGACGATCGCGGCGTCACTCGACCGGGCGATCCTCGATCTGCGCTACGGCACGGTGGCGATCAACCACTGGCCGGCGCTCGGCTACGCATTCGGAACGCCGCCGTGGGGCGGCCACCAGAGTTCGACCCTCGCGGACATCCAGAGCGGGCTCGGCTGGGTGCACAACACGTACCTGCTCGACGGCATCGACAAGTCGGTCGTCCGCGGAAACCTGGTCGTCAAGCCGCACCCGGCGTGGTTCTACGACAACACGCGAGCCGGCGCGATCGCGCCGGCGGTAGCGCGGATGGAGGCAAGTCCGAGCTGGTGGAAGCTGCCCGGGTTGATGTGGAGGGCGCTGGTATGACGAAGCCGCGCGACCCGGAGCGCACGGCGTGGTTCGACGCCGCCGTGCAGTATGCCGTCGACTGTCACCGCGGTCAGATGCGCAAGGGGTCGGACGCGCCGTATATCGTGCATCCGCTGCGGGTCGGGTTGACGTTGCAGCTACACGGGTTTGCCGAACCGGTCGTAATCGCCGGCCTGCTGCACGATGTCGTCGAAGACTGCGGGATCGCGCTGGCCGAACTCGCGGCGCGGTTCGACGAGCGCGTCGCCGCGCTGGTCGAAGCGGTGACCGAGCCCGACAAGTCCAAGCCGTGGGACGTGCGCAAGCGCGAGTCGCTCGACCGGATGGACCACAGCGACGCCGACGCGCTCGCGATCAAGGCGGCCGACGCGCTCGACAACGTGCGCTCCATCTTGGCGGACCACGCCGTGCTGGGGCCGGCGGTGTGGGAGCGGTTCACACGCGGCGCGGAGCAGCAGGCGTGGTACTACGGCGAGGTGGCTGCACGGGTCGTGCGCGGGCTCGGCGGCCGGCCGCTCGCGCGCGAACTGGCCGGTGCGGCGGCCGAGCTGGCGTGCGTCGTCGCGGCGGATCGCTGAACGTCGCCGCGCGTTTCGTCTGGCCTCCGCGGGCCGCCCGCGGAGGCGGCGCGTGCGCGCGGCCCGCCGCACCGCCCGTGGCGCGCGGGTGCGGGACATTCGAGCTATGCTGTCGCCGGTGACACGCCGTTTCCGTTTCGCCCGGCGCCGAGCGTGGATGCTGGTCGCCGCCGCGGTCCTCGCCGCATGCGGGGGCACGATTCGACCACCGCGCGCGCGGCTCACGCCGAAGCAGATCATGATCCGCTCGCAGCCGAGCATCGTGCAGATTCGCGTGTTCGGGGTCGACGGGCCGGCGATCGGCACCGGCTTTGCCGTCGCGCCAGACGGCCGCATCGCGACGAACTTGCACGTCATCGACGGTGCCCTCGAGGCCGTGGTGCAGCTTCACGACGGCACGGAGTACCCGGTCGAGTTCGTCGTCGCGACGGACCCGGCGCACGACCTGGCGATCTTGCGGATTCCGAAGCGCGACGTGCCGGCCCTTCCGCTCGGAGACAGCGACGGCGTGTCGCCCGGCGATCCGGTGTTCGCCATTGGCAACCCGCTCGGCGCGGGCTGGACGATCAGCGACGGACTGATCAGCGCGATTCGGCCGGTGGCGGACGGGCTCACCATGCTTCAGATCTCCGCGCCGATTTCGCGCGGGTCGAGCGGCGGGCCGCTGCTCAACGTATATGGCGAGGTGGTCGGCGTCGCCACCATGGTGTCGTCCGAAGGGCAAAACCTCAACTTCGGGATGCCGATCAACTACCTCAAGCCGCTGCTGGCGCGCGACGACGGCGAGTCGTTCGAGACGTTCGCGGCGCGGTCGCGGGCGCGCGCCGAGGCGGGCCGGCGCGCGGCCCCGCGCATCGAGCGCCAGGTTCCGGACCACCCCCTGAGCGTACTCGACGGCTGCAGCGACGAAGACATCCGCCGGGTTGCGGCGGAGATCATCGCCGCCATCGAAAAGGGGGCGCCGATCTACAACGGCACCTGTTCGCAAATTCGCGACCCGGACGAGCGAGCGCGGGCGCGCGCCGACGGCCGCTGCGTGCCCGGCGACCACGAGGTGTGCTACCGGATCTACGAGGGCACGGCGCTGCGGCTGGACCATGACCTGCCGCAGGACTGCCGGGGCGTGAGGGCTGCGCTCGGCGACGGTCTGCTCCGCGCGCGGACGCTCGACAGCTATACCGAGAAGGCGTGGGCGATGCGGGATGCGTTCGACGGCTTGCTCGCGGTGATCGAGAAGAAACTGCGGCGGTGACGCGCGCCGCGCGGGAGTCGCCCGCGGCCCGCGCCCGCCGGGCGACCGAATCTGAGCTATCCTGCGCCCGCCATGTACGGACGCACGACTCGGTGGATGTGGGCGATCGCCGCGGCGGCGGCGTGCGGCGGCCGCGCCGCCTCGGGCCCGGCGGGGGCGCCGGCCCATTCTCCGACGGCCGCGGCGAACGCGGCGCCCGAGCGCCTGCGCGCGCGGGGCGAAGGCGGCCAGCCGGGGACGACCGCCCCCGCGGTCCGCGACGGCGACACGGCCACTCCGGCCGCGGCCGGCGGCGCGGCGCCCTCCGGCGGGCCCGCCGCGGTCGCCGGCGAACGCGGCCGGTCGGCGGCGGATGGTTCGGCGGGCGCGGCCCGCTCCGAGGCGGGCGCGGCGCTTGCCGCGGCGAGTGCGCGCATCCTGGAAGCGGCGATGGCCGACGACGGCGCGTGGCAAAAGCTCGCCCACCTCACCGATC
>RFGE01000097.1 GCA_003696105.1 Deltaproteobacteria bacterium
AGGTCGAGACGGCACCCGCACCCGCCGAGCCGGCCGCACCAGCGACCACGCCGGCCCCGGCCGAGACGGCGCCCGCGGTCGAGACGGCGCCCGCACCCGCCGAGCCGGCCGCACCAGCGACCACGCCGGCCCCGGCCGAGACGGTGCCCGCGGTCGAGACGGCACCCGCACCCGCCGAGCCGGCCGCACCAGCGACCACGCCGGCCCCGGCCGAGACGGCGCCCGCACCCGCGGACCAGACGGCGCCCGCACCCGCCAAACCGCCCGCACCAGCGACCACGCCGGCCCCGGCCGAGACGGCCGCCGGCGCGACGGCTCGCAAGAAGCCGCTCACCACCGTCCCGCCGCCGCTCGACGAGGTCGACGAGGGCTGGGACTGATCGGCCACCGCGCGCGCGTCACGCGTCGAGATCGATCCCCCGGCGGTCGAACAGGTCGCGGTAGCCGCCGGCGTGCCACGCGAGCAGTTCCTTGGCGCGCTCGATCGCGAACGGATGGGTCCGGCCGAGCGTGAGCAGCACCTTGTACGCGCGGTTGAGATCGGAACGATCGGCGTCCTCGTAGGCGTCGATCTGTTCGAGGAACGCGTCGCGGTCCATCTGGTCGTACAAGCGCGTCGCGCCGCCGGCGAGCTTCATGAACGTGCGGATGCACGGGTCGATATCCTGGACCGCGAGCAGGCCGGCGCGATCGGCCGTCAGCTCCGCCTTGCGGTACCATTCGAGCAGCGCGTAGACGAGCCCCTGCCCCAGCAGCGAGCCGATCCCTAGGGTCGCCTGGCCGACGAGCGCCATGATCGCCGCGATGTTGCGCGCCACGATCGTGTACAGCACGTGGCCGGCCTTGATGTGGCCGAGTTCGTGCGCGATCACGAACAGCAGCTCCTCCTCGTCGAGCATGTCGACGAGCGCAGACGTCAAGACGACGAACGGGCGCGTATGGCCGTACGTCCACGCATTCGGGTACGGGTCGACCGTCACGTACAGCTCCGGCTCGTCCACGCCGAGAATCTTGCACGCCCACGACAGTTGGCGGTGCATGCGACCGAACATGCGCTCGGTCACGCGCACGTTGCTCGCGACATTGTCGAGATAAAACAGGCGCTCGAGCCCGTATTCCATGATCTTGGCCACCGCCTTGTCGAGGCCGGGCACCTTCTTGAGCGCCTCGGTGGCCGCTGCGTCGGCCGGGTGTTGGAACTCGTCGGCGCGAAGGTCGCGCAGAGGGTGCAAGCGCCTGCGTCGCGTGTCGGCCATGGGCGGGAGTGTAAGGAAACCGGTGCCGGCAAGCCACGCCCGCGTGCCGCGGACACGCGCCGCCCGCGCCGGTTGCCGCGCGCCGCAGGCAACCGGCGCCGCCCGCGCCGCTTCCAACGGGCATGCAGCGAATCGTGACGGCCTGGGTCGTGTTGGGGCTTGCGCTCGGCGGATGCGCGCGCGACGTCCGCGTGCGGCTTCCGCCCGACGAGGGCGAACCGACCGGCAGCGTGACGGTGGTGTTCACGCGCGCCGTGCGAGACTTGATGGTGTCCGTCAACGGCGTGCTGGTGGCGGATCGCGCGCACACCGCGCGCGTGCGCGTGACCGGCGTGCCGGCCGGCGACGCGGACGTGGTCGTCGCCGCCGGCGCGGGCGAGCAGCGGGTCGAGCGCCACATGCGCGTCGCGGTCGCCGCCGGCCGCGACACGGCGATTCCGCTCGCCGCGCCCGATCCGTCCGTGAGCCGTACGTTCGTGCTCACGGCGCTGTCGGCGGTCGCCTACGTGCTCGTGCGCGCGGTGACGTTCGCGCTGCCGTAGCGGCCGGGCGCGTTTTCCGCCGGGCGCGGCGCGCGGGCTGGTAGAGTTTCGGCGATGATCGGGCACATCCATCGCATCGCCGCCGCTCTTGCGATCGGAGTCGTCGCCGGCGCGGCCCCGGCCGCCGCGGGCGAACTGCGCATCGCGACCCTCGCCCCCGAGGGCTCCCTGTGGATGAAACAGCTGGAGAAGGCGGCCGAGAAGATCGCCGAGGCGACCGACGGGCGGGTCGTCCTGAAGTACTACGGCGGCGGCAGCCAGGGCGACGAGCGCGACGTGATCCGCAAAATGCGGATCGGCCAGCTCGACGGCGCCGCACTCACGTCGGTGGGGTTGTCGATGATCTACCCCGGCATCCGCGTACTGCAACTCCCGCACTTCTTCGCGGACACCGACGAACTCGACTACGTGCGCAAGAAGATGTGGCCCTATTTCCAGAAAAAGTTCCGCGAGCAAGGGTTCGAACTGCTCACGCCCGGCGACGTCGGCTGGATTTACCTGTTTTCGACCCGGCCGATCCGCAGCCGCAAGGACCTGGAGCGCGCGAAGTTGTGGGTGTGGCAGGGGGACCCGCTGGCGTCGCAGCTCACCGACAAACTCGGCTTCAACGGCGTGCCGCTCGCGGTGCCGGAGGTGTTGCCGGCGCTCGCGTCCGGTCGGATCGACGCGTGCTTCGGCTCGCCGCTCGCCGCGGTCGCGCTGCAGTGGCACACACAAGTGCGCTACATGACGTCGCTGCGCGTGGTCTACGGCATCGGCGGCATGGTGATGCGCAGCGCGAGCTGGCAGGCGATGTCGCCGGCGGACCGCGCAGTGCAGCAGGCGATCGGCCGCAAGTTGACGCGCAAGACCATCGAGCGCGTGCGGCGCGACAACGATCGGGCGCTGCGCGCGCTCCAGCGCGAAGGCATGCAGATCGTCCAGACTCCGCCCGAGATGGTCGCCGAGTTCGAGCGCACCGCGGAGAAGCTGTGGCACGCGGGCGTCGGCGCCACCTACACCCGCGAGGAGCTGGACATGGCGCTGCGCTACCGCGCCGAGTACCGCAAGGCCAAGGGCCGGTAACGCGCGGCGCGCCCTCGCATCGACGCCATGAGCGAGTTGCAAACCGCGCGGGTGCGACTGGCATCGCTGGCGCTCGGCGCGCTCGCCTGCGGCGGCGAGGCCGGCCCGCCGCCACCGGACGTGGTCGCGGTCGGGCCGGTGTCGATCGAGACCGATCCGCTGTGTCTGCGCGCGGCGGGCGGCACGGCGGCGTTCGAAGTGTGCGGCTTCGTCGAGGTCGGGCGCGTGGAGGCGGTCGACCCCGGCCGTTACTACGATCCGCGCGGCGACGACGCGGTGACCTGGCACGCGGCGGCGCGCGCGGTGGCGTGGGACCCGGCGACCGGCGCGCTCACCCTCGACAACGGCGCGACCCTCACCGTCACCGACGGTCCCGCCCCCGACACCGCCACGTTGGCCGTCGACGTGGCCGGCGACGCCGACGGCGCGGCGCTCGTGCGTCTCGCGTGGCCGCTCGCCGCCGGAGAGCCGATCTACGGGTTCGGCGAGAACTTCGCGTCCGCCGACGCGGCCGGCAGCGTCCGCGAAATGCAGTTTCGCGTCGACCTCGACTCGGAGTCCTCGCTCAACGAGGTGCACGTGCCGGTGCCGCTCGCGCTGTGGCCGGCGCGCGGCGCGGGCGTGTTCGTCGAAGACGCGCGGCCCGGCGCGTTCGACGTCGGCGCGGCGCGGGCCGACCGCGTGCTCGCGACCGTAGCGCGCACCGAGCCCGGCCCCGTACGCGCGCACGTGTTCGTCGCCGGCGAACCGCTCGACCTGTGCCGGCGGTACGCCGCGCTCACGGCCCTGCCCGCCGTGCCGCCCAAGTGGGCGTTCGCACCGCAGCAGTGGCGCAACGAGCACGACAGCAGCGACCAGGTGCGCGAGGACGCCCAGGCGATGCGCGCCCTCGACATCCCGGGCAGCGCGATCTGGATCGATAACCCGTGGCAGACCGGCTACAACACGTTCGAGTTCGACGAGACGCGCTTCTCCGAGCCGGCCGCGCTCGTCGCCGATCTGCGCGCGCTCGGCTATCGCGTCGTGGTCTGGTCGACGCCGTACGTCAACCGCGGCGGCCCGACCGCCGCCGACTTCGCCGACGCGGCCGAACGCGGCTACCTCGTCACCGACGGCGCCGCGCCGGTCGTGTTCCCGTGGCAAGACGGGCCGGGCGCACTGGTCGACTTCACCGCGGACGGCGCCACGCAGTGGTGGCGCGAGCGCATCGCGCGCGCGACCGCGCTGGGCGTCTCCGGCTTCAAGCTGGACTTCGGCGAGGACCTGGTGCCCGAACTCGGCGGCCGCCTCACGCCGTTTCGCCTCGCGGCCGGCACGGCGCAGACGCTGCACAACGCCTACCAGTACGGCTACCACGAGGCGTACCTCGGCGCGCTGCCGCCCGGCGACGGCTGGCTGATCACGCGGGCCGGGTCGTTCGGCGAGCAGGCGGTGAACACGACCATCTGGCCGGGCGATCTCGACAACGACTTCTCGCGCCACGGGGTCGACAACGGCGACGGACAGCGCAACGTCGGCGGCCTGCCGGCGGCCGTGGCGGCCGGCCTGTCGCTGTCGGTATCCGGGTATCCGTTCTTCGGTTCCGACATCGGCGGGTTTCGCAATGGCGAACCGACGCCCGAGGCGCTCATCCGCTGGGCCGAATACGCCGCGCTCGGCACGATCATGCAGCTCGGCGGCGGCGGCGCATCGCACAACCCGTGGGACGTCGACCGGTTCGGCCCCGACGCGCTCGCGATCTACCGCCGCTACGCCCGCCTGCACATGGACCTGGTGCCGTACCTGTACACGCTGGCGGTGCGCGCGGGGACCGACGGCACCCCGGTCGTGCGGCCGACGCGCTTCATCTACCCCGACGCGCGCAGCGACGACGCGACCTATCTCGTCGGCGACGCGCTGTTCGTCGCGCCGGTCATCGAAGAAGGCGCGACGACCCGAGTCGTCGCGTTTCCGCCGGGCAGATGGATCGATTGGTGGACCGGCGTCGCCGAGACCGAGCCGGAGCGGCAGGTTCCGGCGCCGCTGGACAGGTTGCCGCTGTGGCGTCGCGCCAATGCGTTCGTGCCGATGTTCGCACGCGCCGCCGACACGCTGGCGCCGGCGACGGACCCGGCGGTGCGGTCGTACGCCGACCCCGCCTACGGCCGCCACCTCGCCCTGTGGATCACCCCGGACGGGCCGCGCGCCGACATCGCGCTGTACGACGGCGCGACCGCCAGCGCCGAGCGCACCGGCGACGTGTACCGCTTGTCGGCCGCGGCCGGGGACGAGTTCGACACGTTCGTGTTCGCGCTCGACCTGCGCGCATCCGACCTGCGGCTGGACCCGTCCGCGGTCCTGCCCGAGGGCGACCCGGACGGTTGCGATGCGTGCTACCGCGAGCGGGATGGCGTGCTGTACGTCCGCACCGGACCGGGGACCGTCGACGTGCCGATCGCCGCGGCGACCGCGCGCCGCTGACGGGAAGGGCACCGGACGCCGTCGCCGCGGTCCGTCCGCATCGCCCGCGCTCGGTCGCGCCACGCGCGACCGCTTCGAAGATCGCGCCGCCCGCCTCGGCGGACAGCACGCCCGCCGAGGGGGTAAGGTACGTCGCCATGAGCGTGCCCACGGTGCGCGGCATCAAGCTCCGGCTCGAGATCGGCGCGGCCGAGATCCCGCTCGCGCCGCTGCGCCGCCGCGCCGCCACGGAAAACGGCGACTCCGGCCTGCGCGCCCCGCGCATCGCGCCGCCGACCGTGACCGACGAGTTCGAGCTGAGACCGATCCGCGACATCGCGCTGCGAGAGATCCTGAGCCACGCCGACGGCGGGAAGGTGCGCGTCCACCTGCCGCTCGAGCCGCGCACCGTCAAGAAGGGACCGATCGCGATCCGCATTCCCGAGGGGGCGCGCGTCGTCATCGATCTCCGGGTCGAAGGGGGCCGCATTCTGCGCGACCGGGACCACACCCGCGGCGACATCGTCCCCGATCTCGAGCTGCCGCTCGGCCTGAAGGTGCGCGGCGTCTACCTCGACGAGGCCGACGGCAGCTTGATCGCCGACATCGCGCACTTCCCGAACGTGAACCTGTCGTGGCTGAGCATCGCGCGGCTGCGCATTCCGGGCACGCTGGACGGCCTGCTCGCGCTGCTGTTTCCCGACCACGACCGCGCAGACGATGCCGGCGCCGCGGCGCGGGCGTCGACCGCGCCGCGCGACGCGGACGACGCCGCGGCGCCCGCGCTGCCGGTGCGCTTGGCCGAGCTGCGCGTCGAGGCGCGCGACGTCGTGCCGCGCGACCGCGAGCTGTCGCTCGGCCAGGCCGGCCGGATCGCGCTCGGCGCGCGCACGCGACTCGACATCGACTACAGCAAGGACGCGCTCGAGATCGGTGGCGACATCGAGATCGACGATGCCGACATCGCCGGCGCCGGGTTTTCGCTGCGCGGGCTGCGCGCGTTCGGCGCCGGCTCGGCGGCCCTCGTGCGCGACGCACGGAGGCGCGAGCTGGTCGTGGAGTTACGCTGTGACGATGCGGCAGTTGCGAGCGGTCGCATCGACCTGGTAGACGGCTCTCACCTGGAACTCGGCGAGACGACCGCGGAGAACCTTCGCATCGCGCTGTGTCGGCGTTCCGGCGCCGCGCAATTCGCGGTGGACGCCGCTCGCATCGACAGCCGCATCGCCGGCGGCGTCGTGATGACGCGCGTGGGACGCAAGACCTACCCGGTGCGCGTCGCGGACATGGAGATCGCGGGGCGCGCGCGGGTGAGCGACCGCGCGTTCGACCTCGACGTGGAGGTGCGCGGCGCGCGGATCGACGCCGAGTCCGTCGCCGTGCCGCTCGGAGTGGCGCGCATCGACGTGCGCGCGCTCGACGCCAGTGGCAGCGGCCGGTTCTGCGCCAACTCGCGCGGGGACTACGCGTTCGACGGCTCGCTGGCGGTCAACGCCGATCTCGCGGGCGGCCGCATCGTGAGCGGGCCGTTCTCCGGGCGGCTGCCCGATGAGGGCACCCGCGTGTCTCTCGCCGTCGCGCGCATCGCCGGGGGTGCCCGCGGCGTGACCGAGTTCGACGCCAGCGGCACCGCCGACGTGCGCCTCGCGTCGGGCAGCGTCCCGGTGGGCAACGGACACCGGCTGCAGTTTTCGCGCGGCGCGGCCGGCACGCTGGCGCTGCACGCGATCCGGCTGCAGTCGGGCGACGCGTGGCCGCGCATCGACGCCGGCCTCCACCTGACCGCGGCCGCCGACGCCGTGATCGTCGGCGGCGCGGTCGATCTCCCGTCCGGCGTCGGCATCATCGACGCGCCGAGCATCGCGCTCGGCGCCGACGGCACGCTCGCCGTTCACCGCGCCGTCGTCGAGGTCGCGTCGGCCGCGTCGGACGCAGACGACGCGCGCGAGCCGTCGCCGGCGACCGGCGCGTAGAGCGGCAACGTCACGGTGAACGTCGCCCCGCGGCCGGGCGCACTATCGGCGCGCACGCCGCCGCCGAGCGCCTCGGCGGCCGTCTTGACCAGCGACAGGCCGACGCCGGCGCCGCCGTACCGGCGCGACGACGTGCCGTCGACCTGGCGGAACGGTTCGAAGATGTGCGGTAGTTCGCCCGCGGGAATGCCCACACCGGTGTCGTCGACGACGATCTCCACCCACCCTGTGCCCCGGCGGCGCGCGCGCACCGTCACGCGGCCGTCGTCCGGCGTGAACTTGATCGCGTTCGACAACAGGTTGACGACCAGTTGTGCGACGAGATCGCGATCGGAGTCGATCTCCGGCAAGTCCTCGGCGATGTCGAGTTCAATCGTAAGGGGCTTGCGCCCGCACATCCACCTCGCGGCGGAGACGGTCTCCCGCAACAGCGGGGCGAGCGGAAACCGCGCACGCCTCACGTCGAGCTTTCCGCTGTCGGCGCGCGCGAGCGCCAGGAGATCGTCCACCATGCGCAATAGCTGGGTGGCGTTCGTTCGCGCTGCATCGATCGCGCGCCGTTGCTGCTCGGTGAGTTCACCATAGACGCCCGACTCGAGAATCTCGGCGACGCCGAGGACGCCGTGGATCGGCGTGCGCAGTTCATGCGTCATGTTGGTCATGAACTCGCGTTTGTGCTGTTGTGCGTCGATCAACGCCCGTGCGTGTCGTTCGAGTTTACGCTCGCGCTCGCGCAGTACGCGCAGCACCGCCGCGAGGTAGTAGGTGAGGCCGGCGAGCAGGCCGAAGCGGACCGCGAAGTCGACGGCCACGTACGCACCGGTGACGCCGCCCGTGTAGTCTACCGGCGCGGGCCGCGCCGGCAGAACGCCGGCGTAGACCAGCAGGGACATCCCCCCGTAACACGCGACCGCCAGCGCGGACGTGAGCACGGTGATCCCGCGGTTGGACAACATCGCGACGACCGCGATCTCGATCACGTAGGCGGCAAATAGCGGGCTCGTCTGCGCCCCCGTGAGGTAGATCGCGCCGGTGATGACGACCAGATCGGCGACGAGGTTCAACCCCTGCGCCTCGAGCACCAACACGCGGCGGCGAAGCGACCACCACGCGAGCGTATTCGTCGCCAGTTTCGCGACGATCAGACCATAGTAGGTCCAACTCCAGGCGATGAGCCGCTGCCAGTGCGCGATCAGCGCGAGCGCGGTGAACGCGACCGCGACCGCGTAGCCGGACCAGATGCCCACTTGGAGCTTGCGCCGGTTGGCCTCCGACGCCATCTCCTGAATGAAGGCCGGATAGGTCACGGTGTCGCGCGGCGAGCGGTGCCCGCGAACGTCAGGCCGGGCCGACGAGTTCGGTCACGCGCTCGAGGACCGTGGCGAGCGCGAACGGCTTGCGCAGGTAGCCTTCCGCCAGTCGGTCGGCGCGGGCGGCCGCCTCCGCATACACTTCGCGGCCGACGGCGCTCATCAACAAAATCGGAGTGTCCGCTTCGGCGCGCAGATCGAAACACAGGTCGAAGCCGTTTTTGCGCGGCAGCAGTACGTCCACGAGGACCAGATCGGGCCGGTGCTCGCGAAACAGCTGAATGCCCTCGACGCCGTCGCGAGCGATCCGCGTGTCGTAGCCGTGCGCCGCCAGATAGTCGTTGATGATCGTCGCGTTGGTCTCGTCGTCTTCGACGATGAGGATGCGTTTGGCCACCAATCTTCCATTGTAGGCCCGTTCGCCGTCACGGTGGCACGAAACCGACCGCGCACATGTCGGGATCTGTCGCACCGCCTCGCGGCCGCCTCGCTGCCCGAGCGGCGACGGTGTCGCGGGCGCTCGGCGCCGGATCGCTCCCGACCCGGATGCGCGCATTCGCCAGGGTTTGCCCGATAGCGCCCCGCGTGCGCGCGTCCTACAGTGAATTCGACCGGGACACCAACCGGAAGCAGGGCCGCGGCGCCAGCCTGCCCCCCGATTCGGCGGCGCCGCGGCCCCTCTTTTTCGGCGGCGCGCCGGTCGCCGGCGGGGTCGCCGGTGCGCGCCGGACGCGTTGCCGTGCGGCGCGGCGGCGCACCGTTTCGGTGATAGCGTAATCGACATGCAGATCACCATCGACAGTCGCGCGCGTGCCCTCGCCGCCGCGCTAGTCGCGCTGCTCGCGCCGTGCGGCTGCGGCGACGGCGATGCGGCGGCGCCGGACGCCGGGCCATCCTGCGATCTGTCGCTCGACTTCGAGCGGGGCGACGACGGCCACCCCGATCCACTCGGCGCTGGCCCCGGCGAGGCGCGCGCGGGACGGTTGCGCGCCGATCAGTTGCCTCCGTCGCCCACCGGCCTCGCCATGTGGTCGCCCGGCGACTTCGTGCTCGCCAACGACCGCGTTGCGCTGGTCATCGAGGACGTCGGGCCGTCCGACGGCTACGACCCGTGGGGCGGGCGGCCGGTCGGCGCCGCCCGCGTCGCCGGCGGCGCGCTCGTCGATCCGATGGAGTTCGGCGAGTTCTTCGTGCTCACCAACCGCGACGCGGTGGTCACCCAGTCGGTGTCCGTCGTCGCCGACGGCTCCGACGGCGGCCCGGCGGTCGTGCGCGTCGACGGGTTCTTGTCGCCGCTGCCGTTTTTCGAGTGGATCGTCGGCGGGCTGTTTCGCGACACCTACCCCGACGTGCGAACCGCCATCGAGTACGTCCTCGAGCCCGACTCCGACACGGTCGACATCTACGTGGTCCACCGCTCGCCGCGCCAGGTGCCCGCCGAGGTCCACACGATCCTGCACGGCTTCATGTACGCCGCGCGCACTCCGGCGTTTTCACCCGGGGTGGGGTTCGACACCGACGGCGAGCCGGCCGACTACCTCGCCTTCATCGACGACGACGCGACGAGCTTCGCCTACTGGCGCGCCGACGGCGCGCTGCGTCCCGGCGTGAGCCAGTCGGGCTTCACGTCGAAGTTCTCGGCGGGGTTCACCATCGAGCCGTGCGCCGAGACCCGCCGCCACCACGCGCGCGTGACCATCGGCGGCCCGGGCGTCGACGGCATCGTCGCTGCCATGGCGCGCGCCACCGGCGCCGCCGTGCGCGAACTGTCCGGCACGGTGCGCGAGGCGGACGGCGCGCCCGCGGCCGGCGTGCGCGTGCACGCCGAGTCCGCCGCCGGCGACTACCTCACCCGCGCGCGCACCGGCGCGGACGGGCGCTACACGCTGCACGTCCCGGTCGACGCGGCCGTGCAACTCACTGCCTACCGGCGAGGCGACGAGGTCGTCGGTCCCGTGGCGGTCGCCGCCGGCGAGCCGGGGCCCGACCTCACGCTCGCTCCGGCGGGATGGGTACACGTGGAGGCGGTCGATGCGGACACGGGCGAGGCGCTGCCCGCGCGCATTCAGTTGTTGCCGGTCGACCGCGACGTACCGTCGGTGCCGGCGCGGTTCGGCGAGCCGATGCCGGGGCCCGGGCGGCTGCACGTCGAGTTCCCGATCGACGGTGTCGCGGTATTGCGCGCGCCCGTGGGCGCATGGGACGTCGTCGTGTCGCGCGGCTACGAGTACGAGATCGTGCGCCAACGCGTCACCGTCGACGCCGGCGCGACGGTCGAGGTGACGGCGCCGCTGGCGCACGTCGTCGACACGACCGGCGTGATGTGCGCCGACTTCCACATCCACACCCACCGGTCGGCGGACTCGGGAGACGACGCGCGTATGAAGGTGCGCAGTGCCATCGCGGACGGGCTCGAACTGCCGGTGCGCTCCGACCACGAGTACGCGCAGGGGTTCCAGCCGGAGATCGAAGACCTCGGCGTCGAACGGTGGGCGTATGGCGTGCCGTCGGTCGAACTCACGACGATGGAGTTTTACGGGCACTTCGGCGTGTTGCCGGCGATGCCCGATCCGACCGATGTCAACGGCGGCGCGCCCCGCTGGCAGCGCTACCCGACGGCCGAGGCGCCCGACACGCCGTTCGAGTCGCTGATGCCCAAGGAACTGTTCGCGCAGGTGCGGGCGCGGCCAGAAGCGCCGGTCATCATCATCAACCACCCGCGCGGCGGCGCGAACTACTTCGACTTCGTCGACTACGACCCGACCACGGGGATGGTCGGCTTCCCGGAGTTCTGGGACGAGGAGTTCGTGCTCGTCGAGGTGTTCAACGACGCGTCGTGGACGCAGCGGCTCGACCGCGAGGTGCGCGACTGGCTCGGCCTGCTCGACTCCGGCCGGCGCGTGTTCGCGGTCGGGTCGTCGGACTCGCACGGCGTGAGCCGGTCGCCCGTCGGCTATCCGCGGACGTGCCTGCGGCTCGGCACCGACGATCCGCGCGAACTCGACTGGGAGATCGTTCGCGACACGACCGCCGCCGGCGCCGCGACGATCAGCGGCGGGATCTACGTCGACGCGGCGGTCGGCTCGGTCGGTCCGGGCGGAGACGCCGACGGGCTCGGCGAGCGCGCCGACGTCCACGTCCGCGTGCAGGCCGCGAGCTGGGTGGACGTGGACGCCGTCGACGTCGTCGTGGACGGGGCCATCGTTGCGACGCTGCCGATCGCGCCCGCCGATGCCGACCCGGACAACCCCGCGGTCCGCTTCGAGCGCGACGTGTCGGTCGACGTGGCGCCCGGCGGCAGCTACGTAATCGTCGCGGCCTACGGCGACGCGCCGCTCGAGCCCGTGCATCCCGGCCGGCTGCCGTTCGGCGTCACCAACCCGATCTTCCTGCACCGCTGATCGGCGCGCCGCGGGTCGGTCGCGCCGCCGGGATGCCGGGCTCGGCCGCGAGCGATCAGAAGGTCGCCCGCGCCTGCGCGTAGCCGTACGTCTCGGCGTTGCCGCCGCCGGTGTCGTCGACGAACCCGCCGGGGACGAACTCGGACAGGCCGAACAGCAGCGCCAGGTGGGGCATCGGCGTCCACACGGCGGTCACGTCGATCTCGTCGCCGAGGTGAGACGACGCGTCGGCATTGCCGGCCCGCACGAGCGCGCCGCCGGCGTTGAACCAGCCGCCGGCGGGGTCGGCCAACCGGAGGTGGTGATAGTCGAGCTTGAGCTTGAGGCCGTCGACCGGCGCCGCGCCGACGCTGGCGCGCACGCTCAGGTGATTCGACCACGACGCCAGGTCCGCGTAGCCGTAGTGGAGGTGGTTGGTCGGAAGCAGGGTCTGGAACGTGCCGGCGTCGCCGTCGGTCGGGTCGCTGTCGCCCGAGCCGTACGCGACGCCGCCGCCGACCGTCAGCTTGGCGGGCAGGCTCGCGAACGTGTAGTCGGCCGCGGCGACGGCGCCGAACGCCATGAGGTCGTCGCCGCGCAACCTGCCGAGCTGCACGGCCGCCTCGACACTGGCGACCAGGTCGGCGCGCCGGACCGCCGCGCGCGCCCCCGCCGTCGTGAACCCGGTCGTGCCGGTGTCCATCTCGCCCATCGCCTCGAGCGAGTCGTCCCAGTAGATGGCGTACGCCTCGACCGCGCCGTCGGGGATCCAGTCGGTCGCGCCCGCGTACACGCCCGCCACGTGATGGTCCTGCTCGTCGGCGAGCGTCTCGCGCACGCGCACGCCGAACACGTCGGCGAAGTAGCCGGCCGGCTTCAGCGACAGGCGAGCGCCGTCGTAGGTGCGCCCCTGATCGAACCACTCGAGGTGACCGATGATCCGCTGGTCGCCGTACGCCAGCACGAACCGTCCGAGTTCGAGGGTGAGCGGGTGGCCGCCTGGATTGCGGACGACGATCGTCCCGCGCTTGAGGTCGACGCCCTCGGTGTCGGCGACCGTCGAGCCCTCCTCTCCGAGGATCCGCACGTCCTGCAGTTCGATCACGACGGCGAGGTTCGGGTGTACGTCCGCGTCGATGCGCGCGCGAGACCGCATGTGGGCGTACTCGAGGTTGTTTTCGCCGCTCGGGTCGGCGGGGGAGTAGAGGTTGCGCAGCACCTCTTCGCGGATGCGGACTTCGCCGGACACGGCGACCTGCGGCGCGGGCGCGTCATCGGCGCGGGCCGGCGCGGCCGCCAACGCGGACAGCGCAACGAGCGGAAGCGGAGTGAAGATACGGTGCATGGGTCCTCCTGATGTGAGCGGCAACTGCGAAAGGTTTGCGTAGGTCATGCGTGCGCGCGCAAGAACGTCGCGAACAACGCGACGAACGCGGCGAGTTCCGCGCACTCGCGCACGGCGACGCGATAGATGGAGATGCGGCCGCCGGGCACCGCCGTGCGCGCGGCCGCGTGGACGATCCTCGGCACGAACGCGAGGGCGACCGGCGGGCGCACGGTCGCGGCGGCGACCAGCGCCGCGGCGACCAGCGCGGTGAGCGCCGCCGCCGCCATCGCGCGCGCCGTCCGCGGCGCTCGCTCGCGCGACCGCGCGGTGACCAACAGGGCCGCCGCGGCGCCGTAGGCGGCCAGCGACGCGCCCGCGGCGGCGGCGACTGGACCCGGCGCACCCCCGGCGGCGGCCGCCAGGCCCGCGCTCGCGCCGATCGCCGTCATTCCCGCAAGTTCTACGACGAACGCGCGGTGTGCGCGCCGCCGGCGCGCAACCGCTCCGGCCGCCGGGATGGCCGCGGCGGCCGCGGCGACCACCGCCGCGAGCGCCGGGTGCGCCGCCGCGACCGCGGCGATGGCCGCCACGGCCACCGCGACGTACACGACGCTCGCGCGCGCGTCCCACGGCCGGGGCGCCAGCGACGCCGCGCGCCGCTCGACCGGGCCGCGCGCAAAAAACGCCGCCGCGAATGCGGCCGACGCGACGAGCGCGCGCCCGGGCGCGGGCGCGAAGGCCGCGGCCAGCGCGGTCGCGCCCGCGAGCAGCACGAGCGCCCCGTGTTCCTGTGGAACGCTCAGGCGCCGGCGTCGTGCGCGCGTGGTCACGCGCCGCGTCATTATCAAACCGCGTACCAAGTTTTTCGCGGTCGGCGTCCGCCGCCGGCGCGCGCTGCAGTATCCTGCAATGCGGGGATGCGGGCGGGTGCGACAGCCGCGTGAAACTTCGCGCACCGTCGTCCGTTTGACACGGGACGCGGAGTCGACATGGAACGAACGCTCTGGTTAGTCGTGGGCGCGGCGGTCGTGACGGCCGCCGCATGTGATGCCGCGGGCGCGGCGGCGGTCGGCGAGACCTCGGCGGTGTCCGGCGACGTCGTGGTCGACATCGTCGCGCCCGCTCCCGTCGCGCCCCCGAAGGCGGCCGGCGACGATGGCAACTGCGCCAGCGGGTGCTCGCTCAAGAACCACCCCGTCCCCCCGTTTACGCCGGAACAGTTCGCCGACGCGCTGGCCGCCTACCAACGCCAGCCGGTCGCGGCCGACGGCGACGCGCTCGACACCTTGCTGTTCTACGGGCGGCGCACGCGCGAGTTGATCGACCTTTTCGGCACCGATCCGCTCGACGATGCGCACCGCACCTGGTTGCTGCGCGAACTGTCGAGGACGCACGCGCGCGTGTCGATCCGGGTGATCGACGAGCACGGCGCGGTGCGCGCGCTCGTCGACGGCCAGCGCGTGCCGATCGGCATCAAGCAGCACCTGCACGCGCAGGTCAAGGATCTGCAGCCGCTCGAGTTCAACGGCACGGTGATGCGCGTCGGGCTCAACACCGTGTGGTCCCGCTATTGAGTCGAGGGGCGCCACTTCGTGGCCGGGCCGTGGTTCACGGTCCTCGACAGCGGGTCGGACTGGCAGTCGCTCGACACGATCACGCTCAGCAACGGCGCGTCCACGGCCGTCGGCCGCGTCGACGTACGAGTTCGCTTGGAGGATGCATATGAAACGGTGGAGTAATCGGATCGCGGCCGTGGTCGCCATCGGCCTCACCAGCGGCGTCGCCGCGCCCGCCCTCGCCGATCCGTGCGGGATGGTGCCGCCCATCACGATGATCGAGGGCGACCCGATCGTGCGCGTCGGCGCGCAGAAGACCTACGTCGCCTATTACAAGGGCATCGAGACGGTCGTGCTGCGGCCCGGCTTCGAGGGCAAGGTCGACGAGTTCGGCATGCTGATCCCGTTTCCGTCCGTGCCCGCGATCCGCAAGGTCGACGACAACATCTTCCCGCACATCGCCGCAGCGATCGATCCGCCCGAGGTGCTGGCCTACGTGCAAAACGCGGTGCGACGGAGGGGGCGCGTACCGATGCGGGCGCCGATGGCCGCGACGGGAGGGGCGGCCGGCGCCGAAGCGCCGCTTCGGTACGACGAGGTCCGGGTCGTCAAACAGGAGGCGGTCGGCATGTACGAGGTCGCGGTGCTCGAAGCCGGCAGCGCGGCGGCGCTCAACAAGTGGATGGATCAACACCAATTCCGCTATCCGGAGGGGATGGACGACGTCGTCAACGACTACGTCGCGGACCGCTGGGTGTTCGTGGCGGTCAAGACCAAGGTCGGCCAGAAGGCGGGCGTGAACCCGCGGCCCGGCATGAAGGCGGCCAACGCGAAGCTGCCGGCCGGCGCGACCTTCAGCGGCCACGTCCAGGCGATGGGCTTCCGGTTCCGCAGCGACGAGCTGGTCGTGCCGATGCGGCTGTCGGCGTTCAACAAGGGCAAGTTGCACAACGTGGTGTACGTCCTCACGGACGATCCCGTGGCCATTCGCCGCATTCCGAAGCGGTTCGTGCGCCGGCAGCTGTCGGGCGCGGAACTGTACCGAAACCTCACCGGTCCGCTGCCGCTGCGCGTCATCGGTGGGACCTACCGGCAGCTCACGCCGTGGCAGAAGCAGAACCTCGTCAAGCAACGCGACCCGGAGCCGCACAACGGCCTGGCCAAGGATTTGATCGCGTCGGACCTGCTCGCGATCACCTCGGGCACCCTGTCCAACCCGTTCGAGGAACAGGAGAAGGAACTGCTGGCGATCGGCGAACGTCTGGGCCTGCGCGGCGCCGAAATCGACGCGCTGCACGCACAAGTGCTCGCCAAGGCCAAGGAACGCGCAGTGCGCAAGGCGCTCCGCCGGGTCAAGGCGCTCACGATGACCGTGATCGACGGCGAGTTCGACCGCGACGTGCTCGCGCGCGACAATCTGCGCTTCGCCACCTACCGCGTGCCCGCTCGGCGCAACAAGCCGGAGGCGTACGACGCCCGCCACATGGGCCCGCGGCCCCGGCGAGGCGGCCGCGTGTACCGCGGCAAGGGGGCCAGCATCGAGCGCCAGGAGTTGCTGGAGCGCCAGCGGCTGGACCGGCGCCACCGCATCGACGACTGGTTCCGCCGCCTCGGTTTCGGCATGGTCGTGGTGTTCGCGGGAATCGCGTTCGCGTGCCGCCGGCGCGGAGCGGTTCGCTGGCTCGTACCGCTCGCGCTGATCGCGGGTGCCGGCGGCATCGCTGCGGCGACGCCCGGACGCGCGACCACCGCTCAATTGATCGAGCAACTTTCCGATCGCGACCACGCGGAGGCGGCGGTCGCAGAGCTGGCGCGCCGCGGAGCCGACGCGATCGACCCGCTGCTCGACGCGATCGCCGACGCGGACGAGGAGACGGCGGTCGGCTGGGCGATCGTGGCTCTGTCCGAGATCGGCGACCCGCGCGTCGACGCGGAGCTCGACAAGATCCACGCGAGCAGCGCGTACTCGATGCTCGTGCGCACGTGGGCTGCGGCAGCGCGCATCGCGCGCGCCGACACGCTCGATGCGCTCGCCGCGGTGGCTCCGCTCGCGCAGACGTTCCCCGCCGTGCAGCGGCCGCTCGGTCTGCGAGCCGCCGCGCTCGTGGGCGACGGCCGTCGCGTGCGAGACCTCGACAAACTGCTGGCGCTCGCGCAGACGCCGGCGCTGCGCCAGGCGCTGGCCCCCGCCGTGTCGGCGGTCGGCGCGCCGAGGCTGGTGCGCGCGATGCTCCGGGCGCGGGACATGCGCACCCGCCAGCTCGCGGCCGCGTACGTGCCGGCGGCCCGCGGCAACCCGGCGGCGGCAGTACGGCGCGCGCTGCGGTTTTCGCCGCGCGCGCGGGACGTGCCGTGGCGGGGCGGGCCCCTGTACGTCCCGGCGCTGCAGTGGTCGAAGGACGACGCCGCCGCCGTGGTCGAGGCGCTGCTGCGCTGGCACCTGTGGGCCGACCTCCACGGTCGCCCCGACGAGCAGACCAAGATCGACAACGCGTTGCGCGTGTGGCCGCTTCGCTCGGCCGCCGGCTACGGCCAGCCCCGCGGCGGCAAGGTGTCCACGGAGCAGTGGTTGCTCGCGTGGGGGCGCGCGGCCGGCCGGGACCGGGTGCGCGCCATCCTGGCCGAACAGGGCGTCGCGCGCCAGCCGCGGTGGCGTCGCGTGCTGACCGTCTTGCGGTAGACCGCCGGCGCGCCGGCGCCGCCCCGGAGGGCGCCGCATGGCGTGCGCCGGCGTGCGTCCGGCCCCGCCGCCTACGAACCGGGCGTGCACCGCATCGCCGGCTCGGCTGCTGGCCAACCGGCGCCGCTTCGGTCTAGCCTGTGCGGCGCCATGACCACGACCGACACGCCTCACGAGACCGTCTGTGTGACCGGCGCCAGCGGCTTCATCGGGACGCACGTCGTGCGCACGCTGCTCGAACGAGGCCATCGGGTGCGGGCGACCGTCCGCGACCCGGCCGACGACGCCAAGACCGCGCATCTGCGCGCGTTGCCTGGCGCGGACGAGCGACTCGAGCTGCGCGGCGCCGACCTGCTCGTGCCGGGCAGCTTCGACGACGCCATTGCCGGCTGCGCCTCGGTGTTTCACGTGGCGACCGCGGTGTTCCTCCACGCGCGCGACCCGCAGCGCGACATCATCGACCCGGCCGTCAAGGGAACGGAAAACGTACTCCGCGCGATCGAGCGCGCGGGCACCGTCAAGCGCGTCGGGCTCACGTCGTCGATCGCGGCGATCCAGTCGACTGAGCGCCGGCCGGGACACGTGTACACCGAAGCCGACTGGAACGAGGACGCCACGGTCAAGACGAACCCCTACGGACTCGGCAAGACGATCGCGGAGAAGACGGCCTGGGCCGCGTCCGAGCGCCTCGGGTTTCCGCTCATGGTGGTCAACCCGGTGCTCGTGCTCGGACCGGTGTACGCGCGCGTCCACATGCGGTCGAGCCCGTCGGCGCTCAAATCGATCGTGTCCGGCCAGTATCCGGGCTGCCCCAAGCTGTCGTTCGGCATCGTCGACGTGCGCGACGTGGCCGAAGCGCTCGTCCGCGGCGTCGAGCGCGGCGTGTCCGGCCGGTTCATTTTGCACGCCGAGTCGCTGTGGATGCGCGACATCGCGCTGCGGCTCGCACCGCGGTACCCGCAACTGCGGATCCGGACGTGGCCGCTGCCGAACGCGGTCATGTACCTGGCGCCCCTGTTCGAGAAGCGCGTGTCGCTGGACTACTTGCGGCGCAACCTCGGGCGCATGGACCGCATCGACAACAGCAAGGTCCAGCGGGAACTCGGGCTCGCGTTGCGGCCCGTCGACCAGACGCTGTTCGATACGGTGGACTCGTTCCTCGCGCACGGCTTCGTGCGGCCCAGACGCTGATGTCGCGCGGCGACCCCAACCTCAACCCGCGGACCGAGCCCGTCCTCGACTTTCCCGACCGCGACCTCGGCGACCTCGCGCCGGCCGATTACGCCGAGTTGGGGTTCATGGCCGGCCTCGAGGTACATCAGCAACTTCTTACTACCAGCAAGCTGTTTTGCCGCTGTCCGGCCGGCGTGCGCGCCACGCGAGTAGACGCCGAGGTGCTGCGCCACATGCGACCGACCCTCAGCGAACTCGGCGAGTACGACGGCACTGCGCTGATGGAGTTCAAGACCCGCAAGGACATCGTCTATCTGCTCGAGCGCGGGTCCGTCTGCACCTACGAGATCGACGACACGCCGCCGTTCGAGATCGACCGCGAAGCCGTTCACATCGCGCTGCGCATCGCGCGGCTGTTCGGACTCAATCTCGTGTCGGAACTGCACGTCATGCGCAAGCAATACCTGGACGGATCGATTCCCACCGGGTTCCAGCGCACCGCGATGGTCGGTCTCGCCGGCGAGATCCCGTTTCGCGACAGCGAATTGGGTCGCGATCGGGTTCTGCGGATCCGCCAGATGTCGCTCGAAGAGGATTCGTGTCGCGAGGTATCGGACGTCGGCCACCGCATCGTGTTCCGCACCGACCGGCTCGGGATGCCGCTCATCGAGACGGTGACCGAGCCGGAGCTGCTCACGCCGAACGACGTGCGCGCCGGCGGCGAATTGCTCGCGCAGGTCGCGCGGTCGACCGGCCACGTCCGCCGCGGGCCCGGCGCGGCGCGCCAGGACGTCAACGTGTCGGTCGCCGGCGGCCGCCGCGTCGAGATCAAGGGCGTGCCGTCGCTGCGCCTCGTGCCCAAGCTGGTCCACATCGAGGCGTATCGGCAGCTCAATTTGCTGCGCGTCCGGGAAGCGCTGCGCGAGCGGGGCGTGACGCGCGACCACTTCGCGCTGCCCGACACGGGCGCCCCGTGGGACGTGTCGCCGCTGGTCGTCGACGCGCGGTCCGTCGCGCGCAAGTCGTCGTACGTGCCGGTGCGCGAGGCGGTGAGCGCCGGCGATACGGTGGCTGCCGTGCGACTGCCCGGGTTCCGGAGGTTGCTCGTGCATCGAACACAGCCCGGCGTCACGTTCGCCAGCGAGCTGGCCGATCGCGTGCGCGTCATCGCGTGTCTCGTCGGTCGCCCGTTCATGATCCACTCGGACGTCGTCGACTACGGCGTCGAGGGACCGGTGTGGCAGCAGCTGCGCGGCGCGACCGGCGCTGACGGCGACGACGCCCTCGTGCTGGTGTGGGGCCCCGAGCGCGACGTCGCGACCGCCGCGCGCGAGATCCTCGCGCGCGCTGCCGAGGCGGTCGACGGCGTGCCGGCCGAGACGCGCCAGGCGTTCGGCGACGGCACCACCGGGTTCGAGCGCATCCTGCCCGGACCGGATCGCATGTATCCCGACACCGATACGCCGCCGCTGCCGATTCCCGACGCGTGGGTCGATGCGGCGGCGGCGAACCCGCCGGAGCTGCCGTGGGAGCGCCGCGCGCGCTACGAGGCGCTCGGCCTCGACGGTCGCACCGCTCGACGGCTCGCGGCGGCCGACTGGGCCGGCCTGTTCGACGCGATCGCGCCACCGGCCGGCGTGCCCGCGCGCCGCGTCGCCGCCGCGTTCGCCGCGCGGCTGCCCGCCCACGTGCGAGCGGGCGGCGCGCTGCCGGCCGCCGACCGCGTGCGGCCACTCGTCCCGCTGGCGCGGCGCGCCGGCGGCGCCGAAGCGTTCGATCGCGCACTCGCGGCCGTGCTCGCGGGGGCCGAGCCGGGCGAGGTCGTCGCTCGGTTGGCGCCTGCGCCCGACACGGAGGTCGACCGGGCGATCGCGGATGCGGTCGCCGCGAGCGAGCGCGCGCGGTCGTCCGACCCGGAGGCGGTGTTGCGCTTCGCCATGGGTCACGCGATGGCGCCGCTGCGCGGGCGCGTCGACCCACGAGTCGTGCGGGCGCGTCTCGTCGAACAATTGGGGATGCGATCATGACGGACACCGACGACTACAAGGGCTACCGCCCACCGCTCATCGACGTGATGAAGCGCTTCGGCGTGCGCGTGTGGTGCGAGGTCGAGGCGCGCACCACGCGCGGCGACTTCGCCGGCCTCGTACTGCCCCGGTCCGAGACGTCCGACGCGCACCACCTCGTGCTCAAGCTCAGCAGCGGCTACAACATCGGCATCCGCTGCGACACGATCCGCGAGCTCGTCGTCGTCGGCTACCGCAAGGCAAACTACAAGATTCCCGAGAAAGAGTTTCCCGTCGATCCGGCCAAGCCGCGCGTCAAGCTGTTCGGCACCGGCGGCACCATCGCGTCACGCCTCGACTACCGTACCGGCGCGGTCATCCCGGCGTTCAGCCCCGGCGAACTGTACGGCTCCGTCCCCGAACTGGCCGACATTTGCAACCTCGACACCGAGCAGCTGTTCGGCATCTTCTCCGAGAACATGGGGCCGGAACAGTATCTCGTGCTCGCCGACAAAATCGGCGAAGCGATCGCAGCCGGCTACGACGGCATCGTCGTCGGTCACGGCACGGACACCATGCACTATACGTCCGCGGCGCTGAGCTTCATGGTCCAGCAGTCGCCGATTCCGATCGTCATGGTCGGCAGCCAGCGGTCCTCCGACCGGCCGTCGTCCGACGCCGCGCTCAACCTCATCAACGGCACGTGGGCGGCCGCGCGCGGCCCGATCGCGGAAGTCATGGTGTGCATGTTCGGGCCGACGTCCGACCGCTACAACCTGCTACACCGCGGCACGCGCGTCCGCAAGATGCACAGTTCGTACCGCAGCACCTTTCGCACGATCGGCGACATCCCGCTGGCCATGGTCGAAGACGGCACGATCCGGCCGCTACAGGACGGCTGGGCGCCGCGTCGCGACGATCGCCGCGCGCGCATCGCCGCCGCGTTCGACGAGCGAGTCGCGCTACTTTACTACTACCCGAACATGCAGGCGGACGCGGTCGATGCCCTGATCGAGCGCGGCTATCGCGGGCTCGTCATCGCCGGTACGGGCCTCGGCCACGTCAACCGCAAGGTCTACCCCGCACTCGAGCGCGCGCGCGACGCCGGCGTGCCGGTGTTCATGACGTTGCAAACGCTGTGGGGCTTCGTGCAGATGCACGTCTACGAAACCGGCCGCGAGATCCTCGAACTCGGCGTCGTGCCGCTCGCGAACATGCTGCCCGAGACCGCGTACGTCAAACTCGGCTGGGCGCTCGGCGTGCACGGCGACGACATCGACGCCGTGCGCCGCACGATGACCACGCCGATCGCCGGCGACATGACGCCGCGCGAGCCGTTCGACGGCTACCTCGTGTTCCAGGGCGGCGTTCCGGAGATCCAGGAATTTCTCAGCAAGGTGCTCGTGTAGCTCCGCGCGTGCCCGCGAGTCGTTGCGCGGGAGCACGCCGGCGAGGCGACAGTCGGCGCACGCCCGCAACGCACGCCGGCTCGTTTCGACATCGGACCCGACGGGCGCGAGGACGCACGCCGGCGATC
>RFGE01000098.1 GCA_003696105.1 Deltaproteobacteria bacterium
GCATTGTCGTCCCGCCGCGCCGGCGGCACAACCCCGCGCCCGCCGCGCCGCCGCCAACCACAGACCCGGCCGCGCCATGCCCCGCATTGTCGTCCGGCCGCACCGGCGGCACGCCCCCCGCGGCGCCGCGGGTGCTCCGCGTCACCGCGACGCGGGAAGGCTGCCGCGCGCCCAGCGAAGCTCCGCGTGGCCCGTCCGGCTGTCCTCCCACGCGGCGTAGACCACGCCGCCGGCGCTGGCCGCCAGCGCCGGCCGCCACGACTGGGCGGCCGAGTCGCCGCCGTCGTCGACGCGCACAGCGGGTCCGAACGCGCCGTCGCGGACGACCGACAGGTAAATGTCGTTCGACCCGTTGCGAAAATCCTGCCACGCGACGACCAGCGCGTCGCCGGCGCGCGCGATCGCCGGCGCCCACTGATCGCGCGGCGGATCGGCGTCCGGCGCGAACGCGAGCGGACCGCCCGCGCTCGTGGCCAACGCGACGTCGGCGTCGTAGCCGCGGCCGCGCACGGTCGACCACACGACGGTCCACTCGCCGCCGGGACCGAGGTCGATGGCCACGTCCATCGCGAGCCGCTCGGGAAACCCGCCGTCGTCCAGTCGCCGCGGCGCAGTCCACGTCGCGCCGCCGTCGACGCTCTCGGCGACGAACACGTCGTCGCTGGGCTGGCCATCCGGGTCGGGGCGGTGCCGATGGGTGTACGCGACGACCACGCGGCCGGCGCGCGCGGCGATCGCGGGCGACCACTCGGCGGTGAGCGTACGATCGCGAGCGGCGTCGTCGCGGTCGCGCGGGTCGACGCGCACGGCGCCGAGCCACGTGCGACCGCCATCCGGCGACCGGCTCACGTACACCCGCCACGTCGGATCCGGCCCGCGCGCGTCGGCGAACGCGACGTACGCGTCCCCGGTATCGGGATCGACGGCGACGGAGGGAACCCACGCCTCTACCGTTGCGTCCGCATCGATTCGCACGCGCTGCGACCAGGTGCGGCCCCCGTCCGGAGAAAACGCCGCGCGGATCTCGGCGCGGTGCTCGCCCAGCACCTCCTGCCACACGGCGAGCGCCGCATCGTCGTGCAGCGCCGCGATCTGCGGCGAGTGCTGCGGCCGATTCCACGGTTGTATGCGCACGGGATCGCGCCACGTGACGCCGCCATCTTCGCTGAACGCGGCGAGGATCTGCCCGGTGCAGTAGCGCGTGTCCTCCCACGCGAGCCAGACCTGTTCGCCCGGCCCGGCGGCGATCGCGGCGGAGCGCTTGACGCCGACGCCGTGCGGGAACACGGTGCGCGCGCCGTGCAGCGCCAGCGGTTCGGGATCGACGTCGATCCCGTCGACCCGCGGCAGCGCGTCGTCCGCTCGCAAGTCCAGGTCGACCCAGACCGTGCCCGCCCGGTAGTCGCCGGCGCGCGAACCGCCCGGTAGCAGCGCCTCTCCGACCGCGCGCAGCGCGGCCCGCCGGTCGTCGAGCGAGCCGACGCCGGGGTCGGGCTCGACCCACGGCGCGATCGCGGCCCAGCCGACGTCGGGCACCTGCGCCACCAGCGCGCGGCGCTCGTCGGCCGGCGTGCCGTCGACGACGGCGAAGCTCTGGCCGTCGAAGCCGATGTCGAAGAAGTTGCCGACGTACATCGGGGCGACGGCGGCGCGCAGCTCGGGCAGCCGCTGCACCGCGGCCCAACCGCTGCGCTTGAGGTTGTCCGGCGGCCACGGGTACCCGTCGGGCGCGACGGTCCAGCCGACGAACGCCTCGAGTTGCAACAGCACGTTGGCGCCGCGCAGCGCGACGCGTTCCAGCGCGTCCGGCATCCACGCGTCCCGCGAAATCATCGGCGCCGCGCGGACGAGGCCCCCGACGTCGACCGGGCCGAGCGCATCCGGCCAGCCGCCGCGCAGTTCGAGATCGTCGGCCTCCAGATCGACGAGGTACGCCTTGTGCGTCTGCGCGAACCGCGCGCCGGTCGGGTCGTAGAAGACGGCCTGGTTGTACACCTCGCCGTCGGGCACCCAATAGGTGTCGCGCGGGTCGGCGCGCTCCGGATCGGCCAGCGCCGCGACCGCCTCCGGATCGCGGGTGAGCGCGACGTCGCCGGCGTCGATTCCGGCGACGACGTACACGCCGTAGTCGCGCGCGATCCCGGAGAACGTGGCGTCGAACGCCCGCCACATGCCGTCGGTGACCGCCAGCAGCGTGAGCTTGCCGGCCGCTCCCGTCGCGAACCGCGCGTAGTAGTTGGCGGCGTCGACGACCTCCGGCACGAGCGCGGTGAACGCCTCGAGCGCGGTGTCCTGCGCGCGCGCCGCGGCGCCGCGCGGTCCGAGGAACACGAGCGGGAATGCGACCGACTCGGGAAACACGAGCACGTTCGGGCGATCGGTCGCCAGATGCGGTGCGACGTCGGCCTCGACCGTCGCGCGGATCGCCGCCTCGAACGCGGCCGGCGACTCGGCCTCGGCGAGCGACAGCCGATGGCCCACGGCAAACAGGCGCACGGCGGACGCGGGGCTCGGCTCGTGCTCGCACGCCGGCGGCGGACCCGCGGCGTCCGGCGCGACGGTGTGGGGCACGCCCTGGCACGCGACGGAAGCCAGCGCGGCGGCGAGTCCGCATCCACGGCGCACACGGCGCACCGGCTGTCGAATGGCGATGTGGGTCGAGGACATGGCGGGTAGGCGGCGCGCGGCGCCCGGCGGTGGCGCCTCCCGAGCCGGCCAGCCGCCCGCACCCGCGCGTCGGCGCGACGATACCGCACGGAGGGGCCGGGCCGGCGCCGCGACGTGCCTGCAGGCGCCGGTCCGGCCGGGCGCGCGGGCGCGGCGCGGCATCGCCCGGCGGCGTGCCGGCGACGGCGCGGTTACCGCCGGCGGCGTGCCGGCGACGGCGCGGTTGCCGCCGGCGGCGCGACGGCGACGGCGCGGTTACCGCCGGCGGCGCGACGAGTGACGGTGGCACGCAGCGTGCTTACCTTGTCAATATGAGCCACCCCACGCTGACGATCGACGAGGTGATGTCGCCGTCGCCGTACTCGATCCAGGTCGACGCCACCCTGTCGGACGCGCACGAATTGATGCGCAGCCATCACATCCGCCATCTGCCGGTGCTCGACGGCGACCGGCTCGTCGGGATGGTAACCGAGCGAGATCTGCACCTGATGGAGACTCTGTCCGACGTCGACCCGGACGAAGTCACCGTCGGTGAGGCCATGACGCCCGATCCCTACGCCGTGCAGATCGGCACCAACCTTCGCGACGTCGCGATCGCGCTCGCGTCCCGCAAGTACGGCTCCGCCGTCGTCCTCGACGGCGACCGCGTCGTCGGCGTGTTCACGACCGTCGACGCCTTGCGCGTTTTGAGCCATCTGCTGTAGCGACCGCGCAGGATTTTCGCACTTCGTCCAGGTGGCTGTTGCGCATAGCCACTGGCGGCGGGCGCGCGTGCCTGCGCTATCATGCCCGCTCCCGCATGACCGGCTTGCTGCTCGTCAACCTCGGCACCCCGGACCGTCCCGAGCCCGGCCCGGTCCGGCGGTACTTGCGCGAGTTCCTGTCCGATCCGTACGTGATCGACATCGCTCCGGTCGCGCGCTGGCTGCTCCTGAACCTGATCATCTTGCCGTTGCGCCCCCGCAAGAGCGCCGCGGCCTACCGAGCGATCTGGCACCCGGAGCGCGGCAGCCCGCTGCTGTTCCACTCGCGCGACCTGGAGGCGGCGGTGCGCGCTCGCCTCGACGACGACTGGACGGTCGCGCTGGCGATGCGCTACGGCGCGCCGTCGATCCGCGACGGTCTGATCGCGTTGCGGGACGCCGGCGTCGACCGGATCGTCGCGTTTCCGCTGTACCCGCAATACGCGCTGTCGTCGACCGAGACCTCGCGCGCGGCGATCGAGCGCACGGCCGCCGAGGTGTGGGACGAACCGCCGCCACTGGCGTTCGTCGCGCCGTTTTACGACGCGCCGGAGTTCGTCGATGCGTTCGCGGCGGTCGCGCGGCCGGCGCTGGACGAGGCGCGCCCGGACCACGTGCTGTTCTCGTTCCACGGCCTGCCCGAGCGCCACGTGCGCAAGACGGACCCGACCGGGCTCCACTGCCTGCACGCCGACGATTGTTGCGCGCGCATCGGCGACGCGAACCGGAACTGTTACCGCGCCCAGTCGTTCGCGACCGCCCGCGCGCTGGCCGCACGGCTCGACCTGCCCGCGGAGGATTGGACGGTGAGCTTCCAGAGCCGGCTCGGGCGCACGCCGTGGATCCGGCCGTTCACCGACGAGGTCGTGGTGTCGCTCGCCGAGCGCGGCATCAAGCGGCTGGCGGTGGTGTGCCCGTCGTTCGTCGCGGACTGTCTCGAGACCCTCGAGGAGATCGGCTTGCGAGCGGCCGAGGCGTTCCGCGCCGCCGGCGGCGAACGGCTCACGCTGGTGCCGTCGCTCAACAGCGCACCGGAGTGGGCCGACGCGGTGTGCGCACTGGCACGGCGCGCCGCCGCCGCCGCGCCGCTCGCACCCGGCGCGCGGCCGTAGTAGAAGATCCGCGATGTCCGACACCCTCGCCCACGTCTACGGCTCGCTGCTCGTGGTCCGGCCACCGGTTCCCGCGACGGTCAACAAAGCGGGCGCCAACTACAAGAGCGAAGTCACCCACCTCGAATACTCACCGCGCGCGGCCTACGACGAGTGGCTGAGCATCTGCGAGGGCATCCGCGCGTGCGGCGGCGACGCGCTGTTCGACTTCGAAGAGGCGGATCAGCCGCTGCTCGACGTGGGCGATCTCGAAGTGGACGGCGACGGCGCGATCCACCCCGTCGGATCGCGCGACGTGCTCGGCCATCTCGACGACGTGCTCACGGGGCGGGTGTTCACCGCCAACGGCCCGTGGGTGACGGTACGCGACCGCACCGTGCAAGCCGTGCTCCCCCACATGCTCGCGCACCGCCGACCGGAGCTGCCCTACTATCGCGCGCTGCTCGAACGCATCGCCGACGCCGGCGGTTACGACCTCGAACTCATCGACAACCCGCACAAGTGGGAGGGCATGGCCGACGTCGCGGTCGTCGCCGACAAGGTGATCCTCACCTACACGGTCGAGGGCCACTACGACGCGGGCGTCGGCCCCAAGACGATGCGGTCGTCGCGCGAAGGTGTGGCGTTCGCGGCCGATCGCGCCGGAGTGCCCGACGGCGCGCGCATCTACGCGGAGCTGGTCTATCCGCACTTTCACGGCGATACGGTGCATTTCGGCGCGCGGCCCACCAACCGCGGCCCGGTGTTGATGCAATACGCCGGCGGCCTGTACGGCGACGGCGCGGCGCGCATCGCGGCCGCGATCGGCGAGGCCAACGTCGTGCCGATCACGCGCGCCGACGCGGTCGACGCGTACGCGGCCAACTCGCGCCAGGTGCTCGACGGCGTGCTCGTCCCCGACGGCGTCAGCCGCGGGTTTCTCGACTCGATCGCCGCGCTCGGCCTCACGGCGCACCCCGTGGCGCTGTACGAGCTGTTCGGCAAGGCAGGCGGCGGGCCCGCGTGCGCCACGTTGTACCTGCCGACGAACGTGGCGGTGGCCGATACGTTCCCGCTGCGCTACAGCGTGCGCCGCGACGAGGCGCACGCCCGCCGCGAGCGCATCCCGGCGCGCCTCACGGTCGCGCCCGAGTACTTCGAGGGCAAACCCCGCGGCTGAACGGGGACCCGCCGGCTACTCGCACGCGCAGTGGGCGTCTGGTCGGCCGCACCACTCGTCGAACACGGAGCCCTGCAGCGAGCACAGATACGAGTCGCGGCCCAGCATGTGGCGCAAGGTGGCGTCGCCCACGAACTTGACCTGTTCGAGCTGACCGATCGTGCGGATCGGCCGCGCCGCGACGATCGCCTCGGCGGTTTCGACGCCCACCCGACACACGGCCATCAGCGCGTCCATGTCGGCCCGATTGGCCCAGTCCAACACCATGTACGCCTCGTCGTCGCTCACGGGGATCGACGCATCGGCGCCCGCCCCCTCGCAGGCCAGGGCGATGCAACACGACTGGCGCCCGTCGTCGACCGAACACCACGCCGTGTGAACCGTCCGGCGCAGCTCGTCGAGCACCTCGGGGCCGACCCACGGCACCGCGTCGAGCGCGGCCAGCGGATCGACCTGCGCGCGCAGCGGCCGCGCCGCCATGATGCCGCGCGCGATCCGCGGCCCGATGCCGCGCACCGCGAGCAGCTCCTCGTAGGTCGCGTGGTCGGCAAAGTCGATGACGTTGGTCGCTTCCTCGTCGTCGAACGCGACGCCGGATACGACGTCGCCGAGCGGCTCGCACACGGGCGCCAGACCGACCTGCGCTCGGTCGACGCCCGCCGTGTCGACGTCGATCGCACAGCCCGCGATCGCGCCGATGCCCACCAGTGCACACAGTGCGGTTCGCATCATGGCCGGCCCCCCAAGCAACGGCGATGCCAGTTCGGACCTCGCGTTTGCGCCCGTTGGCGTGCCCCGAAACCGTCGCAATCCGAGACACGCCGGCATGAACCCGCCTCGGCGTCACCGATAACCGCTCGAATTCGTTTCCCTAACTGCGATTCAGCGCGAAACTGTCCACGGACGCGACACCGGCCAGTCGACCTGGCGGCGGCGAGCCCCGGATCGGCGGTGACGCCACGGCAGCGACGCCACCGCCGGCGCCGGCGGTCATCCCGCGAACTCGTCCGTCTCGAAGTCGATGTGCCGCAGCTGCGGCACCCGCTGCTTGAGTTCGCGCTCGATCCGCTGGATCTCGTCGGCGAGCGTGTCGAGGACGCGCTCGCCGAACTCCGCCGCGATGGTATCCGGGTCGGCGCCCGCCGCGATCTGCGCGCGCAGCCAGGCGGCGTGGCGGCGGCCGAGCTCGCGGCCGTTGTAGTCGACGTCGGCGCGCAGGCGAAACCGATCGGCCGACACGATGCGCGTCTTGACCGCGCGCACGCCCTCGACCGCCGGCTGGCTCTCCAGGAATGCGACCGCCTGCGCGGTGACGTCCGCCGGGATGGCCGGCCCCAAGATCAGCACGCGGTTGCGCCAGCCGAGCCACACGGCGACGGCACCGAGCAGAAGGCCGATGAAGATCGAGCTGATGCCGTCCCACATCGGGTTGCCGGTCCAATGTGCGAGGCCGATGCCGACCGCCGCGACGACGACGCCGAGGGTCGCGACGAAGTCCTCGAACAGCACCGCGAGCACCGTCGGGTCCGAGCTGGTGCGAATGTGCTGCCAGAAGCTCTTTTTCCCCTTGGCGGCGGCGATGGCGCGCACGGCGGTGACGAACACGGCGCCGTCGACGCAAAACGACACCGCCAACACGGCGACCGTCACCCACGACAGGCGCAGCTCCGGCGGGTCGACCAGCGTGTGAATCCCGTGATAGACGGTGACGCCGCAGCCGAGGATGAAGATGCCGACGGCGGACAGCAGGGCAAACAAGAATCGCTCGGCGCCGTACCCGTAGTGGAACATCGCGTCCGCCGGGCGCTCGCTGCGCCGGATGCCGAGGTACAACAGCACCTGATTGCCGGTGTCGGCGGCCGAGTGGATCGCCTCGGACAGCATGGCGCCGGAGCCGGACAACGCGAACGCGACGACTTTGATCGTCGCGAGAAACAGGTTGCCGAACACGGCGGCAACCACGGCGCCGCGGCCGGAAGCCATGGCTCCTCATAACAAATCGCGCGCCGCGCGGACAAGGCCGGCCGGGGCGCGACGCCGGTTGCGCCGCCGCACAGCCGGTGTACCCTCGCGCCATGGCCGAGACCATCTTCTCGAAGATCCTGCGCGGCGAGATCCCATGCCACCGCGTGTACGAGGACGACCGGGTGCTCGCGTTTTTGGACATCAACCCGCTGTCGCCCGGCCACACGCTCGTGATCCCCAAGGAGCCGGCCGAGACGCTCGACAAGCTGTCGGACGAGTCTGCCGCGGCGATCGGTCGCGTGTTGCCGCGCCTGTGCCGCGCGGTGCTCGCGGCCACCGGCGCCAAGGCATACAACGTCCTGCAAAACAACGGGCCGTCGGCGCACCAGGCGGTGTTCCACGTCCACTTCCACATCATCCCGAAGACCGACAGCGGGCTCGGCCTCGGCATCGGCTGGAAGCCGCGGCGGCTCGACCCGGACGAAGGCGCGCGGCTGGCCGAGCAGATCGCCGCGCACGTGCAGTAGCGGCGGCGCGCGCCGGCCTACCGCGCCGCCGGCTTCACCGCGATGCGCGTGACGTCCGACGCGTGCGGCACGTCGCCGGGCGGTCGCCCCCGCCGGCCGCCGGCGCCGTGAAACCGCGGGAATGGGTCGTCGGGCGCCACCGACAGCACGCCGACCTCGCCGCGCCGGTTGAGCAACAACACCGGAATCCGGTCGGCCGTCACCGGGAACCCGATGCGCACGCCGGCCGCCGTCTCGGCGACCACCTCGTCCCCCGGCTGCAAGCCGAGCAATCGATCGAGGCGCCATGCGGTGCGGTCGCCGTCTTTGAAGTCGGGCGACGTCCCGTCGAGGAAGGCGCGATCGATGACGCGCGCGGGCTGCCCCGGAACGTCGACCGGGATGCGCAGGCCGGCGGGCACGGTCACGCCCGGCGTCGGATGCAAGTTGGGAAGTTGCCGCTCGACGTTGGGGGGATCGCCCTTGCAGCCCACCGCCGCGAGCACACACGCCATCGCGATTCGACCGATCATTGCGCAGCCTCCTCGGGGAACACCGACACGAACTCCGGCGGCACGTGCACTTCGATGTCGTCGCCGACCGACCACGCGCCACCGACCACGCGGTCGCGCGCCGACAGTTCACAGGTGATCGACCACCCGTCGCTGCCGGCGACGTCGACGATCATGCGCGTGCGCGCGTGGCGCCGATCGATGCGCGCCACGCGCCCGGCGAACACGTTGCGCAAGCCGAGCGACGCGCCTGCGCCGACCCGCAGCGGCACGACGTTCTCAGCGGCAATGCCGAGCCACGCCGAGGCCGGATCGGTGGCCGGCGGCTGGTCGAGTTCGACGCGGACGCCCGCGACGACCACCGCCGCCCCGTCGACCGCGTCGACGCGCGCGAGGTTGGCGATCTGGATGAACCGGGCCACGCGCAAGTCCGCCGGATGGAGAAACAGCGCCTCCGGGACGTCGACCTGGACGATACGCCCGGCCATCAGCACGGCGACCCGATCGCCCACCACCGACGCCTCCCCTTGCGAATGGGTCACGTAGACCGCGGTGAGCCGGAGCTCCTGCTGCAGCTCACGCAGTTGCACGAGCAACTGCCTGCGAATGTGCGCGTCGAGCGCCGAGAAGCTCTCGTCGAGAAACAGCACCGTCGGCTTCGTGATCAGCGCCCGCGCGAGCGCGACGCGCTGGCGCTCGCCGCCGGACAGCGACTCCACGCGCTTGCGGCCGAGCAGGTGGCGGATGTGCAGAAGGTCGGCGAGGCGGTCGAGGTCGGCGTCGGCGCCGTCCATCGTGCGACGCACGCGCCGGCCGAACAGGATGTTGTCGCGAATCGACAGGTGCGGAAACAGCGCGACGTCCTGCGGCATGTAGGCGATGTGCCGCCGCTCCGGCGGCAGTGCGGTGACGTCGCGCCCGTCGATGACGACCGACCCGCGGTCGACGCGCTTGAGCCCCATCATGCTCTCGAGCAGCACCGTCTTGCCGGCGCCCGACGGACCGAGCAGCACGAGCAGCTCCCCCGTCGGCACGTCGAGCGACAGCGACGGCATGTGGAACGCGCCGTGGCGCGCCTCCAGGTCGCGCACCTCGATCATGCGCTCCTCCTCGCGCCGACGACGCGCACCACGACCAGCACCGCCATCGCGACCAGCGTGAGCAACAGCGCGAGGCCGAGCGCCTTGCCGATCTGAACGCTCGCGAGGTTGTTGTAGATGGCGACCGGGATGGTCTCGGTCTTGTTGCGCACCGAGCCGGCGACCGTCACCGACGCGCCGAAGTCCCCGAGCGCGCGCGCCCACCCCAGCACGAACGCGGCCAGCAGGCTCGTGCGGCACATCGGCAACGCGACCCGCCAGAACGCGCCCCAGGGCGTACACCCCAAAAACCGCGCGACCTGCTCGTAGCGCGGGTCGAGGTCTTCGAACGCGGCCTTGAGCACGCGAATCTGCAATGCCAGCGCCAGCACGAACTGGGCGGCGATGATCCCCGGCACTTCGAACACGAAGCGGACCACGTTCGCCTCGACCCAGCGCCCGGGAGCGGATCGAAAGACCAGGATGAGCGCGACGCCGATGACGACGGGGGACAACACGATCGGGATGTCGAGCAACGCGTCCACGACGACCTTGCCGCGAAACCGCCAGCGCGCGAGCGCGTACGACGCCGGCAACGCCACGGCCAGCGCGACCAGAGCCGATGCGGTCGACGTCCACAGGCTCAGCTGCACCGCGTGTCGGACATCGGCCT
The DNA here is from genome assembly GCA_003696105.1 of Deltaproteobacteria bacterium. Taxonomy (NCBI): domain Bacteria; kingdom Pseudomonadati; phylum Myxococcota; class Myxococcia; species Deltaproteobacteria bacterium. The sequence goes on from RFGE01000098.1 coordinate 10,417, forward strand.
CGCGCAGCGCTGCGATCGGCCGCTCGCCCTCGGTGGTGTACGCCAGCTGGACCGCGACGATCGCGACGACGCACGCCACGGCGGCACCGAGGCCGGCGAGCAGATAGATCGAGAAGCCGTGCCGTCGCACCGCGGCCATTATCGATCAGCGACGCGCCGCCGCGGCGGCGTGCAGCCGCCAAAACGCGGCTACTTCCACCGGTCGGGCAGCGTCCACTCCCCGCCCACCGGCGTGTCCGGCGTCGCGTACTGGCGCGCCTGTTCCAGCGTCGTGAGATAGTGCCACTTGTCGTACAGCGCGCGTCCCTCGTCGCTGGCGAGGAAGTCGATGAACGCCTCGGCGAGCGCGCGGTTGCGGGTCGTCTTGGCGACGGCCGCCGGGATGTAGCCGATGCGGGTGACCTGCTCGCGCGGCAGGTACACCGTCTCGATCTTGTCCGGGTCCCAGTGCTGGAACACGTCCCAGCCGAGGATGGCGTCCACCGTGCCGAGCGACACGAGCTGCGCGGTCTTGGCACACGATTCGGCGTGGGTCACGATGTTGGGCCGTACCTGCTCGGCGAGGTCGAGCGATTCGAGCACCTCCACCGCGTACAACCCGACGCAGACTGTGTCCGGCCGCGCGATGCCGACGCGCACGCCCGGCCGCGCGAGGTCCGCGACCGAGCGGATCTGTTTCGGGTTGCCCTTTTGCACGTTGATGGCGGGCACGAGGTAGACGATGCGCCGCTCGGTCTCCGGAAACACGAGCCCCTCGCGCTTGGCGATCTCCATGTAGTCCGACGAGCCGGGGAAGTACACGTCGCCGCGGCCGGCGAGCTTGATCTCCGACAGCATGCGGCCCGAGCCGCCGAAGTGCGCCTCGACCTTCGCTCCGGTCTCGCGCTCGAACGCGCGGGCGGCCGCCTCGGTCGGCGGCTTGGACGCCGACCCGACGAAGATCTCCAGGGTCTGGCCGGCGAACGGACGGTCCACGGTCGCGCCGCCCGCCTGCGCGGCGCCCGCGGTCCCTTCGCCAGCCGAACATGCGGCCAGCGCGGCGAGGGCGGCGGCGGCGAGGGCGGCGGCCGGCCGGCGCAGCGACCGGCGACGATCGGGACAATCGGCGGGTACGCGCATCCGTCTCTACTGTACTGCATCCCGAGTGCCACCTGCGCCCGCGCGATTCCGGACGATTGCGCACGTGGACCTGGGGGTCGCCCCCCCTCCGCCGGCCCGCAGTCCTCGCGCCGGCCATCGGCCCGGCGCCCGGACCCCCGCCGGGGGCGCCTGCCGAAAACGCCGCGCGGCGCCGCCGGAGCGACGCCGCGGGGCGCAGGGCGACCGGAGCCGGCGGTCAGCAGGAGCAGGCCCAACCCCAGCTGTAGTCGTCGAACGCCGCCGTCCACGACTCGAGGTTGTAGTCGTGGCGCGCGCAGTCGTGCGTGTAGTAGCCGCTCATGTCGCTGCCGCAGCCGATCCCACAGCGCCCCTTGCACCCGTTGCCGTAGCCGCCGGTGCACGACCAGCTCTTGCCGGCCTGGCGCCAGTAGCCGTTGCCGATGTATTGCACCGTGCACGAGCAGGTCGACAGGCACGTGATGCTGCGCGCGGCGTAGGTCTCGACGCGCGCGATCGGCACGTCCACCGGGGCCATCGCGGCGAACGCGGCCTGCTGGACCAGCATCTGCTCGACGCGGGATCGCGTGGTGTGATCGCCCGGGAACGCCCGCTCGATGGCTTCCGCCGCCTGGATGAGCGCGTGCAGATCGGCGTCGTCGAGCGCCGCGAGCTGTGCGTCGAGCCGGCTGACGCCCTCCCGGTAGTCGTTTTCGAACACGAGCGACCGGTCGCCGACCGACAGCTGAACCATCACCTCGTCCTCGGTCACCTGCGCCGCGTACAGGTCGACCGTGCGGTCGGGTGTGACGAACCGGCCGGCGATCTCGTCCGGAGACACCGAGGTGAGTTCGAGTCCCTCCGTCGCCGGGGGCGGAGCCGTCTCGGGCGGTGCGACGTCGGCCGCGCAGGCGGCAACCAACAGAGAACAAAGGGCGAGCGGGGCGATGCGCGTCATGGGTCGTTTTCCTCCGTGATAAATTCGGTGAACTGCGATACGCTTTTTGCAAGCACGCTGCCATGTTCTTCTCCATTTGATTTCAAACAGTTAGTCGACGAAACAAATGTTTATGTCCAGGGGGCGTTCGAATTGACCAACATGTGGTCAATTGGGCTGCGAGTTGACCAACGACGGCAGTAACACGACGGAACGACTGGACTTCGCCCGCCACCTGGCCGGGGCCGAGTACCTGTTGATCGGATCCGAGGGCGGGTGGACGGCGGTCGCCCTGCCGCGCGCCGGCACCCTCGTCCTCGGGCGCGGCGGCGACTGCGACGTCCGCGTCGACCACCCGAGCGTGTCCCGGCGCCACGCCGAGCTGGCGCTCGCCGACGGGCGCGTCACCCTCCGCGACCTGGGCAGCGCCAACGGAACGCGCGTCGGCAGCGTGACGCTGCCGGCCGGTGAACCGCGCCCGGTCGCGTTGGCCCAGCCGTTTTCGCTCGGCGCCGTCACGTGCGCCGTCCACCGATCGATCGGCGGCTTGCCGGTCGCGCCGCCGGCCGGCAGCAGCTATGCGCGCACGCGGCTGCGCGAAGAGTGCGCCCGCGCCGCGCGCACCGGCGGGCAGCTCGCGTTCGCGCTGATCGCCGTGCGCGGCGCGGCGGTCGGCCAGGTCGAGCGCGAGCTGGCGACCGAGCTGCGCGTGTCGGACGTGTCGGCGCCGGCCGAGCCGGGCACGTACGAGCTCGTGCTGCCCGACGCACCGCCGGACGCGGCGCGCGCCGCCGTCGCGCGCATCGCCGCGCGCCTGCGCGCCGCCGGCTGCGCCGTCCGCAGCGCCGTCGCCCACGTGCCGACGGACGCGACCGACGCCGACCGCACCGTCGCGATCGCGCGCAGTCGCCTGACCGACGCCGACCGCACGCCGTCGAACGCGCCGCCGCCCCCGTGGCTCGACCTGGTCGACCGGATCGCGGACAGCCCGCTGAGCGTGCTGATCCGCGGCGAGACCGGCGTCGGCAAGGAGCTGTGTGCGGCCGAAATCCATCGCCGGTCGTCGCGCCGGGACCGCCCGTTCGTCAAGCTCAACTGCGCCGCGTTCACCGAAACGCTGCTCGAGAGCGAACTCTTCGGCTACGAGCGGGGCGCGTTCACCGGCGCCGTCGCGGCCAAGCCGGGCCTTCTCGAAACCGCCGACGGCGGCACGGTGTTCCTCGACGAGGTGGGCGACTTGCCCATGCCGTTGCAGGCAAAACTGCTGCGCGTCCTCGAGGACCGCGAAGTGCTGCGCGTCGGCGCGCTGAAACCGCGCCGCGTCGACGTCCGGTTCGTGTCCGCGACGAACCGGCCGCTCGAGCGAGACATCGCCGAGGGGAAGTTCCGGCGCGACCTGCTCTACCGGCTCGCCGGCGTGGTCGTCGAGATCCCGCCGCTGCGCGAGCGCGTCGACGAGATCGAAGGGCTCGCGGCCAGCTTCGTACAGTCGATCTGCCGCGACATCCAACGACCCGATCCGCCGGCGCTCACGCCGGCAGCCATTGCCGCGCTGCGCGCGCAGCCGTGGCCGGGCAACATCCGCGAACTGCGCAACGTCGTCGAGCGCGCGGTCCTGTTGGCGCGCGGCGACGCGATCACCCCCGAGGATCTCGGGCTCGCCGGCGACGACGGCCCGACCCTGGACCTGCCATCGCCGACCCGGAGCCCGTCCGGCGGCGGCGATGTCGATGGCGCCGCCCCCCAACGCGCGCCCCGCGCGCTCACGGCCGAACTCGCCGAGGTCGAGCGGCGCCAGATTCTCGCCGCGCTCGAGCAGTTCGGCGGCAACCAAACGCGCGCCGCGCGTCACCTCGGCATCTCGCGGACGACGCTGCAAAAGCGGATGGACGACTACGGCATCCCGCGGCCGCGCAAGCGGCGCGGCGCGACGGGCGCGCGGCGCGACCCCCGCGAACGATGAGCGACGATACCTCCACGACGGCGCCGATGCGCGGCCCGCCGCCGGCGGCGCGACCGACCACCGAGTCGCCCGACCGGTTCGACATCCGCCGCAAGCTCGGCGCAGGCGGCATGGGGGTGGTCTACGAGGCGTTCGACCGCCTGCACCGGCGCACCGTGGCGCTCAAGACGTTGCGGCGCCTCGACGGCCCAGCCCTGTACCGGTTCAAGCAGGAGTTCCGCTCGCTCGCCGACACCGCCCACCCGAACCTCGTATCGCTGTACGAGCTGATCTGCGTCGGCGGCGAATGGCTGTTCACGATGGAACTCGTCCGCGGCGTCCACTTCCTGGACCACGTGCGGCGGGACGCCGGCGGCGCGAGCGAACAGGACGTATCGACCGCGGCCCTTCCCGTCGCTCGCCGCGACGACTTCGCGACCGCCGAGACGACGCCGCTGCAGGCGCTCGGCGGCCCGCCGGTGCGCCCGTCGCCCGCCGACATCGATCGGCTGCGGCCGGCGCTGCGCCAGCTGTGCGAGGCCGTGGGCCACCTGCACCGCATCGGCCGCCTCCACCGCGACATCAAGCCGTCGAACGTGCTCGTCGAGTGCGAAACCGACCGCGTCGTCGTGTGCGACTTCGGCCTCGTCGCCGAACTCACCGAGCGCAACACGTATCAGACCGCGAGTGACCGGCTCGTCGGCACGGTCAGCTACATGTCGCCCGAGCAGGCGGCCGGCCGGCCGCTCACCGAGGCGAGCGACTGGTACAGCGTCGGCGTCGTCCTCTACCACGCCCTCACGGGACGCCTGCCGCTGGCGGGCGACCGCCGCGCCATCCTGGAACTCAAACAGTCCATGGAGCCCGTGCCGCCGAGCGCGCTGGTCGCCGGCGTGCCGGACGATCTCGACCGCCTGTGCGTGGACCTGTTGCGGATCGACCCGGCGGCGCGGCCCCCCGGCACGGAGGTGCTGCGCCGCCTGGGGGCGCAGCACGGTTCGATCCGCGGCCGCGACGGCGGGCGCCGCCGGCCGTTCGTCGGGCGCGAACGCGAGCGCGCTCGCCTCGCCGAAGCGCTCGACCGCACGCGCGACGGCCGCCCGGTCGCGGCGCTCGTGCACGGCGTGTCGGGCGCCGGCAAGACCGCGCTCGCCACGCGGTTCGCGGACGAGGCCGCGCGCGCGGGCGCGCTCGTGTTGCGAGGTCGTTGCTATCCCAACGAGTTCGTCCCGTTCAAGGCGCTCGACGGCGTGATCGACGATCTGAGCAGCCATCTCGCGCGGCAACCGGACACGGCGGTCGCGGCGCTGCTGCCGCCGGACACGGCGGAACTCGCGCGACTGTTCCCCGTGTTGCGGCGCGTGGGTGCCATCGCCGAACCCGAGCGGCCGCGATTCGGCACCCCCGATGCGCACGAGCTGCGGCGCGTCGCCGTCGGCGCGCTACGCGCGTTGCTGCGCCGGCTGTGCGACGCGCGTCCTGTCATCGTCTTCGTCGACGACATGCAGTGGGGCGACCGCGACAGCGCCGCGCTACTCGACGACCTGCTCACACCGGCCGACGCGCCGCCGTTGCTGTTGCTCGGCACCTATCGCGACGACGTCGCCGACGACCGCCCGTTGGTCGACGCGCTGACCGCGATGCACCGGGCCGGCCGGCTGGAGGTGGACGACATCGCGCTCGGGCCGCTGTCCGACCGCGAGTCGGCCGAGTTGGTGCGCGCGCTGCAACCGGACGCCGACGCGGACGCGCTGGCCCGCGAGGCGGGCGGCAACCCGCTGCTGCTCGACGAACTCGTGCGCCACGCCGCGACCGGCGACGCCAGCCGGGCCGGCGCCGCCCTGACCGTCGATGCGATGATCGCGCGGCGCTTCCGGGCGCTCGACGCCGGCTCGCGCACGGCGCTGGCGCTCGCCGCGGTATTCGGGCGGCCCGCGCCGCTGCCGCTGCTCGCCGACGCGGCCGGCGACGCCGTCGACGTGGCCGCCGCTGCCGTGCGGCTCGAGGCCGATCGCCTGCTGCGGCGCGCCGGCGCGGCGCACGACCTCCGCGTGGAGTGCTACCACGACCGCGTGCGCGAGGCGGTCTTGCACGTCCTGTCGGGCGACGAACTGCGCGACTATCATCGCCGCATCGCGCTGGCGTTGCAGCGCGCCGCCGGTGCCGACGACGAGGCGCTCGTGGAGCACTGGCTCGCGGCCGGCGACCCGGCGCGCGCGGCCGCCGCCGCGGTTCCCGCGGCCGAACGCGCGGCCGCCGCGCTCGCGTTCGAGCGCGCCGCGCGGCTGTACGGCGTAGCGCTCGCCCACCTGCCGCGCGACGCGCGCTGGTTCGAACTGCGCGAACGCCACGCCGACGCCCTCGCGGACGCGGGCTTCGGCGTCGACGCCGCGGCCGCCTACCTCGAGGCCGCCGGCGCGGCGTCGAGCGCGGCCCGCGCGCTGGCCCTCGAGCAGCGGGCGGCGCTCGCGTACCTCACCAGCGGGCACCTCGACGAGGGCGTCGCGGTCCTCGACCGGGTGATGGCGAGGGTCGGCTACCGGATCCCCGCGACGGCTCGGGGCGCGGTGCTGTCGATCGTCACCGGCCGCGCACGCCTGGCTGTCACCGCGCTCAGATGGCGCTTGCGCGACGAATCGCAACTCAGCCCGGAACAGCTGGCGCGCATCGAGGTGTGCTGGACCGCCGCGGTCGGGCTCGGCATGGTCGACCCGTTGCGCGGGTTCGACCAGCAGACCCGCCACCTCGCACTGGCCGCGAAGGCGGGCGAGCCGCGTCGACTGTTGCGCGCGCTCGCGCTCGAGATCGCGTACCGATCGACGTCGCGGCGGGGCCGGCGCGCGGTCGCCTCGCTGCTCGAGAAGATGGAACCGATCGTGACCGCGGCGAACGACGAGGTGATGTCGGCGCTCGTCCACGGCTCGCGCGCGTTCGCCGGCTACCAGGCAGGCGAATTCGCGCGGACGCGCGCACACCTCGACGCCGCTCTCGCAACGTTCCGCCACAGCGCGGTCGGCCGCTGGGAGATCTCGACTGCGGAGCTGTATCGACTGTGGACGCTCTACTACCTGGGCGACATCGCCGAAGCCCACGCGCGAGCCGCCGAGCTGCGCCGCGAAGCCGCCCGGCGCGGTGACGCATACTCGACGGCGAACGTGTCGACCGGGCTCGCGGCGATCGCGGCGCTGATCGCCACCGGCGACCCGAACGGCATGGAGGAATTGGTCCGCGCGGGCCTCGCCGGCTGGCCGCGCGAAACGTTCCATCTGCAACACTGGTGGGAGGCGAACGCGTTGGCCCACCGCGACCTGTACGTCGGAGATCCAGAGGCCGCGCTCGCGAAAACGGCCGCGCTCCACCGGCCGATGAAGGCCGCGTATCAGCTGCGCGTGGGCATCATCCGCGTCGAGTTCCGCCACCAGCGGGCCCGCGCCGCCATCGCCGCGGCGCGGAAGGCGTCCCAGCGCGACGCGCTGCTCCGGCGCGCCCGGCGCGATGCGCGCGCGATCGCCCGCGACGACGTGGTGCCGCTGCGCGCGCTCGGCGCGCTCGTCGACGCGGAGATCCTCGCGGTGCGCGGGGACGGCGGCGCCGCCGCGGCGTTTGAGCGGGCGGCGCGCGCCTGCGCAGACGCCGACCTGCATCTGTTCGCCGCGTGCGCGAACTACCGGCTCGGCGAACTCATCGCCGGCGACGACGGCGCGCGGCGCAAAGCCGCCGCGGAGGCGTGGATGCGCGAGCACGGCGTGGCCGACCCCGCGCGCACCGCCGACATGCTCGCGCCGGTGTGATGCACCGGCGGCCCCGTCAGTCGCCGAACAGCTCGGCAGTGAACGCCGCGCCGTAGGTGCGGTCGACGAACGCGCGCAGTTCGGCCCCGTCCGGCCCCGATCGGAGCGCCTCGAAGTAGGCGTCCTGCTGGTCCCACGCGAACGGCTCGAGCGCCGCGCACTCGCGATACAGCGCCATCGACCGGCGCAAGTTCCACGCGAGCAGTTCGCGGAACTGGGCGTAGTCGGCAAAGTAGTCCGGGTCGCGTTCTTCGACCGCCCGGCCGACCGCCAGGGCATAGGCGACGAATTCGATCGTGCCGGCGCACGCGTCGCGCCAGCCGTAGGTCCACTTGCCCGCCCGCTCGAGGTCGACCGCGACCGCCGTGCCGTTGACGTACGCGTTCCACTCGTCGAACAGGTACAGCGGCGTGTCGTCCCACGCGGTCTGCCCCGTCACGTACGTCGCGTAGCGAGAGCCGCGAAGCGCCGAGGGCACGTACGGCGCGACCTCCGACTTGCGGATGCCCGGCTCGACGACGAGCGCGTAGCGGCCGTCGAGCAGGTACAGCGCGTTCGCCCGCCGCCCCGTGTCGTTTCGCTCGTTGCGCAGGTATGCGTGGATGCCGTGACTCGTCTCGTGGCCGTGCGTGACCTTGTCGGCGTCGTAGTAGGTCGATACCCACTCGGGCGGACAGTGCTGGACGATATCCGTGAGCACGGCGCCCCAGCTCGGGTCGGACTCGTCGTTGAGCGGGTCGTAGGTGCGCAGCTCGACCCCGTCGCCCGGCCGCGGCCCGCCGCCGCCGGCGGCATCCGCGGCGCCACCGGCGTCGGCGTCACCGGCGCGGCCGCCGTCGGCATCGCTCGCGCGGCCGCCGTCGCCGGCGGCGGAGGCATCGGCGGCCCCCGGGCCGACCGGCCCGTCGTCGCCGACGTGTCCGACGCAGCCCGCGGACGCGGCCAGCGCCGCGACCGCCACTTCGATCCATCGTGCCGTACGCGTCATGCCGGCGTGCGCGAGCAAGATCCCGGCCGAATCGCGCGACCTCGGTTCGCCGACGGCCGGCGGCGGTCCACGCAGTTGCGGCGAGGCCGCACGATCGTTGCACGCACACCGGGGCGACACGCCCCGGCGATGGGGTGCGCCGCTGTCACACCGCGCGGCGGCGGCAGCGCGGGTCGGGCAGGTCGGCGGCGGCAGCGAGCGCCCCTTCCGGGCGGCGGCCTACATCAAGCCGCGCTCGCGCGCCTGGGCCACCAGCGCCGCGGCGGCCGCCTCGTCGACCTCCTCGGCCTCCTCGATGAGCATCACGGGGATGCCGTCGTCGATCCGGTACTTCAATCGCGAGGCCGGGCAAAACAAGAACTGCTCCTGCTCGAAGTAGATCACCGGCTGTTTCGACTTCGGGCACACGAGGATGTCGAGCAGCTCCCTGTCCAACGCCATGCGCCGACTTTGCGGCGCGGCGGTCCGGCTGTCAACCGCGCGCCGGCGCGCGGCAAGCTCTGCTAAGGTCGCGCGCATGCCAGCTCGTCGACTCCTGGTGGTGATCGCGATCGCCACGGCGGCAGCCGGCGTCGCGCCCGCGCAGCCCGCCGCCGCGCAGCCCGCGCCCGCGCAGCCCGCGCCCGCCGCGCAGCCCACGCCCGCCGCGCAGCCCGCGCAGCCCGCGCCCGCCGCGCAGCCCGCGCC
>RFGE01000099.1 GCA_003696105.1 Deltaproteobacteria bacterium
CCGTCGGCCGACGCGGCGCGGGTCGCCGCCTCGGCCGACGGCGTCGTCGTCGGCCGCGCGCTCGTCCAGCGCATCGTCGACGCCGGCGATGCGGGCGCGCCGGCCGCGGTCGCCGCGTTCGTGCGCGAGCTGCGCGCGGCTATCGACGCCGGCTGACGCGCCTACAGGCCGAGCTTGATGCGCGCCTCGCGGATCGCGGCGCGCAGCTCGGCGTCCTCGATCGCCGCCGTGTCCCGCTCGATCTGCGCCAGCGCCGCGCCGGTGGCGGGCGTCGGCCGATAGCGCCGGCGCGGGCGCGGCGCGAACACCCGGCGCGCGAGGGCGGCGACCACATCGTCGGCGTCCCGGTTGCGGCGCGCGCCGATGTGCAGCCGCAACGACCGCACCAGCGGCGGGTCGCCGGCGACTTCGTTGGCGCGGCGGACGATGTCCGCCTCGAGGAAGGTGAGCTCTTGCAGCCACGCCGAGTTCGCGACGCGCACCCACAACGTCCCGTCGCGCAAGCCGTCGGGCCACGTGCGGGCCGCGACGCGGTCGCCGACGATGTCGGACCACCGCAAGACGATCTCGTGCTCGCGCACGTCGCGGTCGACCCCGTAGCCGGTCAGGATTCGGTCGACGAGCTCCGCGACCCCACGCGTGTCGCCGGCGCGGCGCCGGCGCTCGTGCCAGCCCAGGCGGCGGGTCACGACTGCCGCAACCGCCGCACCAGCTCGCGCAGCCGCCGCGAACCGCCGCTGTCGCGGTAGATGAACTTGAGCCCGGTGCTGCCGTTGGGCAGGTGGTATGTGGCCTTGCCCGAGATCGACAGCGGGCTCACCGCGCCCGGCGGCGTGATCTCGAGGATGATGTCCGCGTCGATCGGCAGCGGCTCGCGGGTCGACAGCAACGCTCCGCCGACGCTGATCTCCGTGAGGTCCGCGTCGATCATCTCCGGGTCGCCGTCGGCCAGGCGATACCGCACCGGCACGGCGACCGGCAGGCGCGTGTGGCGCCGGCGCGGCGTCGGCTTGCGCTCGCCGGAGATGGTCTCGACGATGAAGTCGCGCTTCTCGGCCTCCTCCGAGTCGAACTCGACGGTGGCGCCGGCGCGCACGCGCAGGCGGGGCAGGGCGGGGCGCCACGCGCGCACGGCGCCGCGGATGAGCACCTTGTTCGGCAGCGCCGGCACGCTCAGCTCGACGATCACCGGCGCGCCGACCTGCATCGGCGACGTGGTGGGGCAAAACAGGCCGCCGTTGGGCAGATCCGGCTGGTAGTGCTCCTGGAATTCCGACCGCGTGCGGAACCTGACCTTGAGGATCTGCATCGGGGTTGCCCTCCATCACGCTACCACACCGCACCCTCATTTCGGGCATCGGGCCGCATTCTCGCTGCGATGTCACGGAGTTGTGGGCCGGCGTGATCCCGGCGCGGCGCCGTTGTATCGTGCCGGCGCCATGGCGGCCGACCCCGAGCGCGCCCTCATCGTGGTGCCCACCTACAACGAGCGGGACAACATCGAACGCGTCGTCGATGCGTTCCTGGCGCCCGTACCGGAGGCGGAACTGCTGTTCGTGGACGACGCGTCGCCCGACGGCACGGGCGAGCTGGCCGACGCGCTCGCGCGGGACAACCCGCGGGTCCACGTCCTGCACCGGGCCGGCAAGCTCGGGCTCGGCACCGCCTATATCGAAGGCTTCCGGTGGGGGCTGGCCCGCGGCTACGACTACCTGCTCGAGATGGACGCGGACTTCAGCCACGATCCGCGCTACCTGCCGGAGCTGCTGGCCCGGGCGCGCGCCGGCGCCGACATGGTGGTCGGCTCGCGCTACACGCCGGGCGGCGGCACCGAGAACTGGGGCCTCGGCCGGCGTATGCTCAGCCGGTTCGGCGGCCTGTACGCCCGCACGGTGCTGGGCGTGCCGATTCGGGACATGACCGCGGGCTTCATCTGCTATCGACGCGCGACGCTGGAGCGGATCGATCTCGATGGGGTCCGGTCCAACGGCTACAGCTTCCAGATCGAGATGAAATACCGGGTGGTGAAGGCGGGGATGCGCGTCGAGGAGGTGCCGATCGTGTTCGTCGACCGGCGCGTCGGCCAGTCCAAGATGTCGCGCGCGATCGTCGCCGAGGCACTGCTGGTGTGCTGGAAGCTGCGCCTGTCGCGCATCGGCCGGTAGGCGGCAGCGGCGCCGTCAACGCACCGGCGGCGCCGGTGGCGTCGGCTCGCGCAGCGACTGCGCGGCGAGGGCGGCCAGCAGCGCCGCGCCGCAAAACAGCGGCGCGCCGAACGCGCCCAAGCCGACCGCGACGACGAACGCGTCCCCCAGTTCGGTCGACGAGCCGAACACGACCGCCGCGGCCGTCACCAGCGCGTCGCCGAGCAGGGCTCCGCGGAATGCCTCCCGCCGCTCGCGCACGGCACCTCGATTGGACATCATCGTCACGATGAAGCCGGCGAACGCGGCCGCCAGCGGCCCCGCGGGCAGCGACGGCAGCATGCCGAAGATGATGCGCGCAGACGCCCACACCGCCGCAGTCAGCACGCCGACGAGCACGACGTGCAAGGTTCGCACGCGGGTCGGCGCGTCGACCGACTCGACGTAGCTCCAGTCGATCGGAGGAAGTTCGGCGAGGCAATTCGAGCACGCGCTCTGGGTCACGGCGTCGTTGGCCGTGCCACAGTTCGGACACACGGTCGTGTAGATGTCGCTGGCACCCGATCGTCAATGGAGTCGCTGACGGTCCGTCGGAGCCTGTCGGTGGATCGGCGCAGCCGTGGTCAGTCCACCCGGTGGATGACGCCGGCCTCCTCGAGTGCGTGATCGCGGCCTTCCGACACCGCCTGCCGAAACGCGGTGATGACGTCGGCGCGGAAGCGAGACCCGGCCCCGGCGGCGATCTCGGGTGGGGATCGGGTCGATGCCGCCGTCGTCGAGGGAATCGGCCGGCCGTGCGCCGCCACGCGCGGCCGCAGGCGCCGGCTCGCCGGAAGTCGGCGAAGGGTGCGCGAGGGAAGCAGGTCTCGAAGGGTGCGAAATACCGTGCAGGCCCATGCCGTCGTTCTCCTGTGTTCGTCTCTGTTTTTCGCCGGGATGCCGTCGTTGCGTGCCCGCGCCGTCGCGGGACGCGTCGCGCGGCCCGAACGGCGTCTAATACCGGTGAAAGGTATCGGCGCGGCGCGCGCACGGTTGCGTGGCCGTGCGACGGAACGTGCGGGCGGCCGCTGGCGACTTCGACCCGCGAGCGGGGCGGCCGGGGCGGTGGCGACCGGCGGGCGCGATCGCCGCGGTCGAGTACACTGACCGGCGATGCGTCCGGGTGCCCGTCGCGCCGCCGTCGGCCTCGCGTCGATCGCCGCCGTCCTGCTGCCGGCGGCCGGGCTGGCGTACCTCGGCGTCGGGTCGTACCGCGCCGACCGCGGCCTGGTGGCGCGCCGGCTCGCCGAGCACCAGCGGGCGGCCGAGCAGGTGGCGGCCGCGGTGCTCGCGCGACTCGAGGCGGCGGTCGACGCGGTCGCCGCGGCGCTCGCCGACGCCGAGGGGCCGTTGACGCCGAACGCGCTCGCCTCGCTGCGCGCGGCACACCCGCTGGCGCGGCACCCGTTTTACGTCGGTCCCGACGGCCGACTGCGCTACGCGGTGCCCAACCCGCTGGCGCCCGCCGCCGATCCGCCGGACGTGGGGCCGGCGCTGGCGTTTTCGTCGCCGCGCGCCGCAGGGCGACGCCGCCGGCAGCTCGCCGACGCGCATCGCCGCGAACTGGCGCTGTGCGGCGGGGCGGGGCCGGCCGGGTGTGCGCTGCGCGCGCGCGACGTGGCCGACGTGACGCGCGCATACGCGGCGCTGGCCGACGCCGACGACACCGGGCCCGAGGCGCTGTTGGCGCTCGCGCGGCTCCGGCGGGCGACGGGCGACGCCGGCGGGGCGGTCGCCGCGTACGATGCGCTCGCGCGGCGCTTCGGCCACCGCGTGGACGACGAGGGCGTGTCGTACGCGCTGTGGGCCGCGGTCGGCCGGGCGCGACACGGCGGCGAGGGCGCGCGCCGCGCGGTGCTCGAGGCCATCTTGGCGGGCCGGTACCGCGCACCACCGGATGCCTTGCTCGCGATCGCCGAGGACTTGCGCCGCGCCGTCGACGGCGACGCGGATCTCGCGGCCATCGACGCGGCGCTCGCGCGCGCCCGCGGCCACGCGCGACTCGTGGCCACTCTCGAGTCGGACGCCGACAGCGTGGTGCGCACGGCCGGCGCCGCGCTGCGCGGGCGGCCGTCGCTGCGCGACCCGGCGCGCACGTTGGTCTACCGGCGCGAGCCGAGCGGGGCGATCGTCGGTCTCGCGGTCGACGACGCGCTGCTGTCGGCGGTGGCTGCCGAAGAGCCGATCCCGGTGACCGATCCGGCGCCGACGACGCGCGCGATCGTCCAGCGCGTCGGCGATCCGGTGCCCGCGTCGCTGCGCGCGTTTTCGACCGCCGGGTTCGGCGCCGCGCTGCCGCACCTGACCGTGTCGGTGGTCAACGACCGCGCCATGCCCGACCCGCTCGACGCGATCGTGCGCGAGCGCGGCCGGCGCCACCTGATGCTCACGGGCGGGCTGATCGGATTGTTGATGCTCGGACTGGTCGCCACGATCCGCAGCGCCGCGCGCGAACGCGAGCTGGCGCGGCTCAAGAGCGACTTCGTGTCGACGGTGAGCCACGAGCTCAAGACGCCGCTCACGTCGATTCGCATGTTCGCCGAAATGCTGCAGCAGGGCGTCGCGGGCGGCGATCGAGCGCGCGAGGCGCGCTACCACGACATCCTCGTCCAGGAGAGCGAGCGGCTCGGCCTGCTGATCGCGAACGTCCTCGATTACGCCCAGATCGAGCGCGGCACGCGCCGCTATACGGTCGAGTCGCGTGCCGTCGACGAGGTCGCGCGCGAGGCGGTCGATACGTTCGCGCGCCTGCGCGAGGGCGACGCGTCGCGCATCGAGTTCGCGGTCGAGCCGGATGCGGCGGGCGCCCGCGCAGCGATCGATACCGCGGTCGTCGTGCAATCGTTGCTCAACCTGCTGGCCAACGCCGCCAAGTACGGCGGCGCGACTGCGCCGATCGAGGTGCGCGTGCACCGCAGTGCGCCCGGATGGATCGGCGTGTCGGTGCGCGACCGCGGCCCGGGGATTCCGCGCAGACATCACGCCGCCATCTTCCGGGAGTTCTATCGCGCGCCGGAGGCGTACGCGGCGGGAGTGGAGGGCACCGGACTCGGACTCGCACTCGTCAAACGCCACGTCGAGGCGCTCGGCGGTCGCGTCGAGCTGGTGAGCGCGGTCGGTCGCGGCTCGACGTTTTCCATTCTGCTTCCCGAGGAGGTCGGCGCATGACGCGCATCCTGGTCGTCGAGGACGACGCATCGATCCGGCTCGGGCTCGAGGACACCCTGCGCGCCAAGGGGTACGAGGTCGACTCGGTCGGTCGCGCCGCCGACGGCCTCGCGGCGGCCCGCGCGCAGCCGCCCGACTTGATCGTGCTCGACGTCATGCTGCCCGACGGGGACGGGTTCGACGTGTGCCGGCAAATCAAAGCGGCGCGGCCCCCGCTCCGCGACGTGCCGATCATCATGCTCACCGCGCGCGGCGCCGAACTCGACCGCGTGCGCGGGCTCGAGCTGGGTGCGGACGACTACGTGACCAAGCCGTTTTCGCTGATGGAACTGCTGGCGCGTGTCGCGGCGGTGCTGCGCCGCGCCGGCCGCGAACCTGACGCTCTGGCGTTCGGCGACGTCCACGTCGACTTCGCGCGCCAGCGGGCGACGAAGGCGGGGCGGCCGGTCGACCTGCCGGCGCGCGCGTTCGCGATCCTCAAGGTGTTCGCGCGCCGGCCCGGCGAGGTCGTCGCGCGCGACGTGCTGCTCGACGAGGCGTGGGGCTACGACAAGATGCCGAACACGCGCACGGTCGACAACCACATCGTCAAGCTGCGGCGGGCGCTCGAGGACGACCCCGAACACCCCCGCTACCTGCAGACCGTACACGGCGTCGGCTATCGGCTGGAGGTGGACTCGTGACCGCTCGGCCGCATGACAAAATCGTGACAACGTTTTGCAAGCCGGTGACAACGGCGGCGCGGGAGAATGCTATTCCGATCGACGGGCAAGGCGAGGTCGCCGGCGTCGGGTCGCATCCGGCTCGGCGCCGGCGAAGCGCCGTCGCGGCGGTCGCGCTGGCACTCGCCGCCGGCTGCAGCGGTCGCTCCGGCGCTCCGCGCGCCCCGGGCGGCTCGGCGCCGGCGAAGGCGGTCGCGCCCGAGGCCGCGCCGGCGGTCGCGCCGGCGGTCGCGCCGGAAGTCGCTCGCTACTACGCGGGCTACGTGGCCGAGGTGATCGACGGCGACGCGCGCGCGGCCGAGGCGGCCTATCGCGAGGTCGCCCGTGCGCCCGATCCGCTGCGTGCGCCGACCGCGGCGCGCGCGGCGCTGCGGCTGGCGCAACTCGAGGCGTGGCGCGGCAACCGTCGCGAGGCGGTCGAGCTGGTCGCGCGCGCGCAGGCGGTCGGCGGCAACGACCGCGCCCTGCTCGCGCGGGCCGACCAGCTCCAGGACGACATCGCGTTGGTCACCGGCGGCGGCGCGGCCGACGTGCGCGGCCCGCCGCTCGGCGCCCAACTGCCGGGCGTGTCGCCCGACGCCGCTGCGCTGTTCGCGCGCGCCGAAACCCTGGCCAGCGCGTTCTACCGGGTCGACGTGCGACCGCGCATCGAGGATCCGCAGGCCGGCGACCGCGCGCGGCTGCGCGCGGCGGAGGCGGCGATGCGGGCGTATGGCGCCGTCATCGATCTCGGCGAGCCGGCGGCGACCGTGGCCGCGGAGTTTCGCATCGGCTCGCTGTACCACGACCTGGCGCTCGCGCTGGTCGCCGAGCTGCCGGCCGAGCTGAGCGACCGGCGAGCGATCGCGCGGTTGCGCCAGCAACAAGCGGCGCGCAGCGGGCGCTATCTGCGCGCGGCGCGCGCGGCGTACCGCCGGTCGCTGGCGACCGAGGAGACGCCCGCCGGCCGCCGCTGGCGCCGGGCGGCGGCGGCCGCGCTCGCCTCGGTGGAGGTGCTGCTCGCCGGCGCGCCGTAGCGCCGCGCTCGCCGGCGCACCGTAGCGCCGCGGGCGCCGGCGCACCGTTGCGCCGCGCTCGCCGGTCACGCGGCCGGCGCGCGGCGGCGGCCGGCGCGGTCGCGTCACAGCCGCTCGCGGACCGCGGCGGGCAGGACGCCGCGGTAGCGGAACGCGTCCGGCAGCCACGACATCGGCGCGATCTCGCGGCGGCCGAGGCGCAGCCGCCCGCGCCGCGCCACCGCGTCGGCGGCCTCGCGCGCCGCCGCGGCCAACCGCGGGTGCACGTCCGGGTCGGCGGCGACCGCGCGCAGGTCGGCCAGCGCGTCGTCCGCCGCGCCGCGGTGCGCGGCGAGCCGGCCGCACAGGTAGCGCGCCAGCCGCGCGCGCGGGCCGTCCCACGTGTGCGCGCGCGCCGACGCCGCCGCTCGCTCGGCGGCGTCGTAGCGCCCGGCGCGCACCTCCCACAGGGCGAGCGCGACGCGCAGCGCGGGGTTGTCGGGGTCGAGCGCGATCGCGCGCCGGCACAGTCGCGCGGCGGCGTCCGCGTCGTCGCGGTATTCGAACGCGGCGCGCGCCTCGTTGTACAGCCGCTCGGCGTCGACCAGCGCGCCGTGTGTACCGCGGTCGATGCCGCCGGCGAGCGTGACGACCGGCGCGTCGGCCAGCGCGTCCGGATCGAACGCGTCGAGCATCGGCAGCTCGACGTATGCGTTTTGCGACACCGGCGCCGGGCCGCGTGCGACGAACATGCGGCCGCGGTCCGGCGCCAACACCGCGCTGGTGACGTTGTGGCTGGCCGATACGACGTTCGGCGTGCTGCGCACGCGGCCCGACACCGGATCGACCTTGTCGCCGAGAATCGCGATCGCGCCGGCGACGTCGAGCGCGCCGCCGGCCGCCTCGATGAGGGCGACGACCCGATCGTAGCGGGCCCGCGTGTCCGCCGACACCGTCTCGTTGAGGTCGAGTTCGTGTGCGCGCGTCGCGTCCTGCGTCCAGTGGTTGGTGGTGACGTGGTACGAGCCGGTGGCGCGGCGGGTCGCCGCGGCGGCCCAACACAGCTCGAACGTGGCGGCTTGCCGGCGGCGCATGTCGACCGCGTGGTAGCTCCAGCCGGCGGCGGGCCGCTCGGCGTGCAGCATGCGCTCGGCGTCGGCGAGCGACGTGGCGTCGCGGAGGACCTGCTGGCCGACGAAGAACAGCGGCAGACCGGTCTCCGAAGTGGTTGCGCACGGAACCGTGTGGCACGCCAGGTACAGGCCCGCCTCGTTGAACCCGACGGTGCCGGCGTTGTGGACGCCGGCCGACGTGATGGACACGTAGCGCTGGCCGCCGTCGGTCGGTTCGAAGTAGATGACGGTCGGGTGGGCGTCGAAGTAGCCGGTGAGCGGGTAGTCGGTGTTGCGGCCGACGAGTAGCTCGCCGCCCGCCGTCGCGTCGCCCCACGCGGCGAACGAGGTGCACTGCGCCGGATCGGAGCCGATCGCGAGGTCGGTCGCCTTGCCGAGCAGCGTCTGCGCGCACTCCGGCGCGAGCGCCGCGCGCAGAAGGGTCGCCATCGGCACGCCGGCGCCCTCGCTGAGGCCGTACGCCTCGGCCAGCGCGTCGTCGCCGCGGTCGCGCGCCCGCTCGAGCCCGCGACGCAACATGCGCTCGGCGATCGCGAGGTCGGCATAGGCGGACACGACGGTCGCCAGCGGCTCGCCGACGCTCGCGCGAACGGCGTTGCGGCACACGCGCGCGGCCGCCTGCAGCGTGCCGCACGCGATCTCGTCGCGCAGCAGGCGGCCGTGTTGGAACGCCATCTCGAACCGGTCGCCGCGCAGGTGCAGCACGCACACGCCGCCGCGCCGCCACAGCCGCGCCCGGTGGAATACCGCGCCGCCGTCGGGGGTCGGGCGAACGGGCTCGTCGTACAGATCGGCGTAGCGGCGGCGCCAGGCGGCCGGCACGCGAAGCGGCGCGGCGGGCACGGCGGTGCGGCGCAGGGTGCGGGCAGCGGTCATGGCTTCCTCCGGGGGCACGGGACCGCGCCGGCGGCGGTCATCTCCTCACTCAGGACAGCGCCGGCGCGAGCGGGACGCAAGCAACCGAGGTTGCGCGCGGCCGCGCGGCTTGCCGGCACCGGACCGCTGGCGTACCGTCGGGCCGGCGATGGCCGTCAAGGTGTGGATCAACGGCACGGTGTTCGACGAAGCGGACGCGAAGGTGTCCGTGTTCGACCGCGGGTTTCTGTACGGCGACTCGGTCTACGAGGTGTTGCGCACCTCGGGCGGCCGGCCGGTGGACCTGGAACCGCACCTGGACCGCTTGGGCCGATCCGCGGCGGGGCTGATGTTGCCGATGCCGCCGCTGGACCTGCTGCGCGGCGCGCTGGCCGAAACGCTGGCCGCGGCCGCCAACGCCGAGGCCTACGTGCGCATCGTCCTCACCCGCGGCGCCGGGGAGATCGGCCTCGATACGGCGCTGGCGGAAAATCCGCTGCGCATCGTGATCGTGCGGCCGCTGGCGCGCCCGCCGGCCGAGCTGTACGAGCGCGGCGCGACGCTGCAGATCGTCCACGTGGTGCGCACGTCGCCGCGCGCGATCGACCCCGGCGTCAAGTCCGGTAACTACCTCAACAGCATCCTCGCGCTGGCCGAGGCGCGCCGCGCGGGTGCGTACGAGGCGCTCATGTGTGACGCCCACGGCCGCGTCGCCGAGGGCAGCTCGTCGAACGTGTTCGTCGTGCGCGGCGGCGTGGTCGCGACGCCTCCGGTCGACGTCGGCATCTTGCGCGGCATCACGCGCGAGCGCGTGATCGAACTCGCGCGGGCCGAGGGGATCGACGTGCGCGAGCAGCCGCTTTTGCCCGACGACGTGCGCGCGGCCGACGAGGTGTTCATCACCAGCTCGATCCGCGGCGTCCTGCCGATCCGCGCGGTAGACGGCCGGCCGGTGGGGCGGGAGTGCCCCGGCCCGGTGACCCGGCGGCTGATGCGCGCGTACGACGGCTTCCTCGACCGCGTCGCCCGCGGCGAGGCGTGACGCGGGTATACTGGCCGCGCCGATGGACGCCCGAGTCCGCACGCTGCGCGATCGCGCGCAACAAGCCGTCGACCGCGGCAAGTACGCCAAGGCGCTCGAGGCGTACCGCGAACTCGAGGAGATCGACCCCGGCGAGGGGGACTGGCCGCGGCGCGCGGCGGAGTGCCATCGCCGGCTCGGCGATCGCGACGGTGCCGTCGCGGCGCTGCTGCGGGGCGCCGACCGCTACGCGCGCGCCGGGTTCATCGTCAAGGCGGTCGCGCTGTGCAAGCGCGTGCTCGCACTCGCCCCCGACCACCCGGACGCGCTGCACGCGCTGGCCGAGTATTCGGCGGCCCGCGGCATCCCCTACGCCCCGCGCCAGGCCGCCGCGGAGCCGCCGGCCGAACGACCGCGGACGCTGCCGCCCGGCGGCGCCCTCGAGGACGTGGACCTGGCCCGGGTGGTGCCGGACGCGGCGCCGGTTCGCCCGGTCGCCGAGGACGACTCGGGCATCTACGTGATCCCGCTCGACGACGCGGACCTCATCGAGGTCGCGGCGGCCGACGATGCCGCC
The DNA here is from genome assembly GCA_003696105.1 of Deltaproteobacteria bacterium. Classification (NCBI taxonomy): domain Bacteria; kingdom Pseudomonadati; phylum Myxococcota; class Myxococcia; species Deltaproteobacteria bacterium. The sequence continues at coordinate 10,655 of RFGE01000099.1, forward strand.
CGCGCCGCGGCGCGGGATGCGCTGCCCCGCACGCCGCTGTTTTCGGACCTGTCACCCGATCTGCTGTCGGCGCTCGTCGACCGATGCGAACTGGTCGAACTCGACGCGCGCGACGTCGTGTTCCGCCAGGGCGATGTCGCCGACGCGCTGTACGTCGTCGCCGACGGCGCGGTGGCGGTGTTCGCCGAGGGGCCCCCGCGGGTGCAACTCGACGCGCTCGGCGAGGGGGCGTTCTTCGGCGAGATCGGGCTGCTTACGCGCACGCCGCGGCGCGCGACGGTGGAGTGCACCGAGGACCGCACGGCGCTGCTGCGCATCGGCGTGGACGCGATTGGCGACCTGATCGACCGCGAACCGCGCGTGTTGCGCGTGCTGCTGCGATTCGTCCGCGACCGACTGATCGACGCGCTCGTCAAGACGAGCCCGCTGTTCGCGCCGTTCGCCGGGCCGCAGCGGGCGGAGCTGGCGGCGCGGTTCCGGTTCGTCGAGATCGAGCGCGGCGCCGTGCTGGTGGAGCAGGGCGCGCGCGCCGACGGCCTGTACGTGTTGCTCGCCGGCCGCGCCGAGGTCGTCCGCGACGGCGGCGACGGGCCGCACCGGCTGGCGACGCTGGAGGCCGGCGACCTGTGCGGCGAGATGTCGCTGCTCGCGCGCGAGCCGGCCGTCGCGACCGTCCGTGCGACGACCAAGTGCTTCGCGCTCGCGATGCCGGCCGAGGCATTCCGCGAGGTGATCATGACCCATCCGCAGGTGCTCGCGTTCGTGGGCGACCTGGCCGACCAGCGGCGGCGCGCCAACGCCGCCATTGCCGGCGGCTCCGGCGACTACGCCGAGGGCCGCGTGGAGCTCGTGTAACGATGAGGATTCCGGCCTGGCTCGCGATCGCCGTCGCGGCGGTCGTGATCGCGTTTGGACTGTACCGGCTGAGGTTGTTCGCGCTCGGTGCCGAGCGCTACGCCGCGCTGCGCGACCGCGGGATGATGTACCGCATCCCGCGGCGCAATCACCTGTTCATCGGCATCGTGTTCTGCGCGCTCGGCACGTGGCTGTTGCTGCAGGCCCTGGGCGTCGTATAGACGCGGGGCCTGCAATTCCAACGGGTTCCGCGGGTCGGCGGGCGCGATTGACAACGCCTGCCGATTGCGGAAATGTGTCCCGCTCGAGCCCGATGGCCGCACCGAAACGCACGAATTCCGCCGCGTTCTACGACGTGGACGGCACGCTCATCCGGACGAACATCGTCCACTCGTTCGCGTATTACGCGGCGCGCCAGCCGTCGCTGTACCGTTCGGCCAAGGAGACGGTGCGCACGGCGCTGTCCATCCCGCTGTTCCTGGCGTCCGACAAGGTGTCGCGCAAGTGGTTCAACGCGCTGTTCTACAAGCGCTACGCCGGCGTGTCCGAGGACCGGCTCGTGACGCTGGCCGAGGAACTCTATGAAGATGTGATCAAGCCCGCGATCTTCCCGGGCGCGCGCGACCTGATCGAGGAGTCCCGACGGGCCGGCTGCCGCCAGGTGCTGGTGAGCGGCGCGCTCGACTTCACCCTGCGGCCGCTGGCGGCCGACCTCGGGATGGACGACCTGATCGCCAACCGCCTCGAGTTCTCGAACGGATATGCGACCGGCAAGCTCGCCAAGCCGTTCGTCGCCGGACCGACCAAGGCCCAGATCATCCGCGACTACGCCGCCCGCCACGGCATCGACCTGGCCGACAGCTACGCCTACTCCGACAGCTATTCCGACGTCCCGATGCTCGCCGTGTGCGGGCGCCCGACCGCCGTCAACGCGGACCGCCGGCTGCGCGCGGTGGCGCGTTCCTACGATTGGCCGGTCATCGACCTGAACTGAGGTACCCATGCGAGCCATTCGACCCCGCGGCCGCGCCGGTTCTCGCGAGCACGTCGTCACCATCGACAGCGACTCCGCGCCGCGCATCCTGTTTTACGGCGAGAACTTCCTGCTGGAAGACCTGCCGATCGGCACTCGGGTCATCTATCCGAAGCGGCCGCTCGCCGGTGTGCCCAACCCAGTCGCGACCATCCGTTACGCGCTCAACCACCCGTTCGACATGCCCCCGCTGCACGCGCTGCTCGAGCCCGGCATGAAGGTGACCATCGCGGTGGACGACATCTCGCTGCCGCTGCCGATGATGCGCAAACCGGACATCCGCCAGACCGTGCTCGAGATCGTGTGCGAGATGCTCGCCGACCACGGCGTCGACGACGTCCACATCATCATCGCCACGTCCCTGCACCGGCGGATGCACGACCACGAGATCAAGCGCATGGTCGGCCCGCGGGTGTGGAAAGAGTACTGGCCCGACCGGCTGTACAACCACGACGCCTGCGATCCCGACGGTATGGTCGTGCTCGGCAAGACGGCGCACGGCGAACTCGTCGAGACCAACCGGCGCGCCGCCGAGAGCGACCTGGTCATTTACGTCAACCTGAATCTGGTCCCGATGGACGGCGGCCACAAATCGGTCGGCGTCGGCCTGTGCGGCTACGAGAGCCTCAAGGCGCACCACACGCCGAAGGCGATCGTCGAGTCGGACTCGTTCATGCACCCGGACCGCTCCGCTCTCGCGCACTCGGTCAACCGCATCGGCCGCGTGTGCGAGGAGCACATGAAGATCTTCCACATCGAGACGGTGCTCAACAACCGCATGTTCGAGGGGCCGCTCGACTTCCTGATGAAGAACGAAGACGAGTTCACGGAGACGGACCGGCTCAAGTTCGAAGGGATCAAGTGGACCCTCGACAAGATGCCGTTCGCCGCCCGCCGCGAGATCTTCATGCGAACGCCGGCGGCGTACGAGCTGATCGCGTGCTACGCCGGCGCGTGCGAGCCGGTCCACGAGCGCACGCTCGACAAGTGCTACGAGCAATACTGCATCGAGGTGGAAGGGCAGGCCGATATTCTCATTTCCGGCATTCCCTACATCTCGCCCTACAACGTCAACTCGAAGGCGCTCAACCCGTTGCTGGTACAAGTGATGGCGCTCGGCTACTTCTATCACATGTATCGGCACAAGCCGCTGCTCAAGGACGGCGGCGTGCTCATCGTGACGCACCCGTGCAGCGACCGATTCGACCCGGACCACCATCCGTCGTACATCGAGTTCTTCAATCGGCTGCTGCCCGAGACGCGCGACGCCTACACGCTCGAGACCAAATACCAGGACGAGTTCGCCTACAATCCGAGCTACGTCGAGCTGTACCGGCGCGGCAACGCCTACCACGGGGCGCACCCGTTTTACATGTGGTACTGGGGACAGCGCGGGCGCGAAAAGTGCGGCCGCGTCATCGTCGTCGGCGCCGACAACACGACCGTCCCGGAGCTGCTCGGCTGGGAGACGGCCGACACGCTGGCCGAGGCGATCGCGATGGGCCGGTCGACCATGGGCCGCAGCGCGCAGATCACGATGCTGCACCACCCGCCGATTCTGATGACCGACGTGCTGTGATGGGCGAGCCGTTCGACGTCGAACAGACCCTCGACGGGCGCAATCTGTGCCTGATCGGCGCCACCGGCTTCGTCGGCAAGGTGGCGCTGTCGATGCTGCTGGCCCGCTATCCGAACCTCGGTAAGGTCTTCGTCGTGTGCCGGCCCGGCGCCGGCAACAGCGCGGAGGAGCGGTTTTTCTCCAAGGTCGTGCGGTCCGAGGCGTTCGACCCGCTGCGGGACCAGTACGGGGACGACTTCGAGGCGTTTTTGCGCGACAAGTGCGTGCCGATCGCCGGAGACATCGGCCGACCGCTCGCCAACTTCGACGACGATCAGTTCGCCGCGTTCGAGCGCGCCGGCGGGCTCGACGTGCTCGTCAACTCCGCCGGCCTGGTCACGTTCACGCCGTCGCTCGAAAGCGCGATCCGCATCAATACCCGCGGCGCGCTGCACGTGCTCGAGGCGGCCAAGAAGGCCGGCGCGGCCTTGCTGCACGTGTCGACCTGCTTCGTGTGCGGCGAGCGCGACGGCGCGGTGTTCGAGGACGAGCCGGTCGTCGGCTACTTTCCCCGCCAAGACGAGTTGCGCGACGACGACTTCGACGCGGAGGCCGAGCTGGCCGACTGCCAGCGCCTGATCGACCAGATTCGCGAGCGCGCCAACGATCGCGCGCACATCTCGGAGTTTCGCGAGCGCGCTGCCGAGCAGCTCGAGCGCGAGGGGCGCGACCCGGACGACCCGGCCAACCTGCGGCTGGCGGTCGCGCGCCAGCGCAAGATGTGGATCCACGAACGGCTCACCGCACTCGGCTACGAACGCGCGCGCCACTGGGGGTGGACCAACACGTACACCTACACGAAGTCGCTCGGCGAACAGCTCATTTTGCGCGACAAGGAGGTGCGCGCCGCGATCGTGCGGCCGGCGGTGGTCGAATCGGCCATCGAGTATCCGTTTCCAGGGTGGAACGAGGGGTTCAACACGACCGCCCCGCTCACCTATCTCGTGCTCAAGGGGCACCGCAATCTGGTCGCGAGCAAGGACGTCGCGCTGGACATCGTGCCGGTCGACTTCGTCGCCGGCGGCATCATCGCGGTGACCGCGGCGCTGATCGCGAACCGCGCCGAGCCGGTGTACCAGATCGGCACCAGCGGCGAGAACCCGGTGTCGTCGCGGCGGCTCGGCGAACTCATCGGGTTGGCGGTCCGCAAGCACCACCTCGACAACGCCAAGGACGGCAACGCGTTCGTCAACAAGCTCAGGGCCCGGCTCGAGGTGAACATCGTGTCTCCCGAGCAGTTCAATCGGCGGTCGGCGCCGGCCATCAAACGCGTGGTCGACGGAGTCAGCGAAGCGATCGACCGCTGGTTGCCCCGGTGGGGCGCGCCGCGGCTGCACGCGCTGGCCGAGCGGGCGCAAGACGAACTGGCGCGGCTGTCGCAGTTCACCGGCCAGGTGAGCGAACTCGAACAGCTGTTCCGGCCGTTCACGTGGGACAACTCGCCGATCTTCAAGACGGACAACCTCACCGCGTTGCACGCCCAAATGACGCCGGCGGACCAGGCGAGGCTGCCGTGGAATCCCAAGGGCATCGACTGGCGCGACTACTGGCTCAACGTCCACTTCCCGGGCCTCAAACAGTGGGTGTTCCCGGTACTCGACGACGAGTTTGGCCCCAAACCGCGGTCGGTGTACACCTACAAAGACCTGTTCGAGCTGTTCGATGCGACGACGAAGTTGCATCGGCACCGGACGGCGCTGCGGCTGCTGAGGACGACGGGCGACGACCGGGAGCCGGACGTCTACACGTACGAGCGCATCAAGGACATGGTGCTGCGGGCGGCGGCCGCGCTGCGCGAGCGGGGCGTGCAGACCGACGACCGCGTCATGTTGCTGTCGGAGAATCGCCCGGAATGGGCGATCGCTTACTTCGGCATTCTGTATGCCGACGGCATCGCGGTGCCGGTGGATGCGCAGTTGTCGCTCGACGAGATCGTCAATCTACTGCGCGCGTCGGAGGCGTCGGTTCTCGTGATCTCGCCCAAGCAGGCGCGGCGCCTCACCGGTGGCGACGAGGACGACGACCGGCCGGTCGACGCCGGAGTCCTCGCCGATGTCGCGGACCGGCTCGCTGCGCGCGGCGTCGACTCGATCGTCGTCGAACAGGTCGGTGCGTTGCTCGACGAGCCGGCGATGGCGCCCGGGGCGGTGCAGCCGACCCGGCGAGGCGACCGCGTCGCGTCGATCATCTACACGAGCGGCACGACCGGACAGCCGAAGGGGGTGATGCTCACCCACAAGAACCTCACGTCGATGGTCGCCAAGCTCGCGTCCATCTTCCGCCTGTACAAGCACGATCACCTGCTGAGCGTGCTGCCGCTGCACCACACGTTCGAGTTCACCGTCGGCCTGCTCATGCCGCTGATGCGCGGCGCGCAGGTGACGTATCTCGACGAGCTGTCGCCCGACGCGCTCAACGCAGCGTTCGACGAGGGCAACATCACCGGGATGGTCGGCGTGCCGGCGCTGTGGCAGGCGTTGCACCGAAAAATCCACGAGCCGGTGCGGGATGCGGGACCGATCGCGGAACGCCTGTTCGACGCGGTCGTCGACCTCAACCGCAAGCTGCGCGACAAGGCGCCGTACGGGATCAATCCGGGGCGGTTCTTGTTCTTCCCCGTCCACGGCAAGCTCGGCGGGCGCATGCGCATCCTGATCAGCGGCGGCTCATCGCTGCCCGAGGACGTCCACAAGACCTTCCTCGGCCTCGGGTTCAAGCTGTACGAGGGATACGGCATGACCGAGTCGTCGCCGGTGCTCACCGTGCAGCGCCCCGGCGACAAGATTCCGATCGGCAGCGTCGGGCGGCCGCTGCCCGGCATCAGCATCAAGATTCACGACCCGGACGAACGCGGCGTCGGCGAGATCATCGCGCAGGGGCCGAACGTGATGAAGGGCTACTTCGGCAACGACGACGCGACGCGGGCGGTCCTGCGCGACGGGTGGCTGCACACCGGCGACCTCGGCCGGTTCGACGAGGATGGCAACTTGTACATCGTCGGCCGCAAGAAGGAGATGATCCTGGGGCCGAGCGGCGAGAACGTCTACCCGGACGAGCTCGAAGATCTGTACGGCGACTCGCCCTACATCAAGGAATTGTCGATCGTCGGACTGCCGACCGCGGACGGCGCCGAGACGGTGGCGTGCCTGTGCGTGCCCGACTACGACGCGGACGAAGCACTGTCGCGCGCCGAGATCCGCGACAAGGTCCGCGACCACTTCCGCGACGTGTCGGCGAAGCTGCCGTACTACAAGCGAGTGAAAGTGTTGCACCTGTGGGACCACGAGCTGCCGCGCACGTCGACGCGTAAGGTCAAGCGCCGCGAAGTCGTGGCGGAACTCGAGCGGCTCGAACGCGCGGTCGGCGGCGCCAAGCGGCCGGCGGCCGGCGCCGACGCCAGTGACACCGCGTGGGTGCGCGACGTGATCGCGCAGGTCGCGCAGAAGCCGCGCGCCAAGGTCACGCCGGACGTGCGGCTCGAGGACCTCGGCTTCGACTCGCTGATGTACACGGAGTTCGCCGTGGCGCTCGAGGCCGCCGGCCTCGAGGTGCCGGATCCGAGCGAGATCAACCACCTCGAAACCGTGGCCGACGTCGAGCGCTACGTGCGCGGCAAAAAACGCCACGCCAAGCCGATCAAGCGGGCGAAGGCGACGGACGGCGCGCAGGAGGGCGAGGAGATCGAGGTCCCGGAGCCGGTCGCGCGGCTCGGCCGGCGCGTGTTGCGCTTCGGCCAACGCTCCCTGTACGAGCGGGTGTTCGACACGAAGGTGACCGGTCGCGCGTTCGTGCCGCCGTACGGCGGTTGGATCGTCGTCGCCAACCACTCGAGCCACCTGGACATGGGGTTGGTCAAACACGCGCTCGGCGACCAGGGGGAGCTTCTGGTGGCGCTCGCGGCCAAGGACTACTTCTTCGACGATCCGATCCGCCGCGCGTACTTCGAAAACTTCACCAACCTGGTGCCGATGGAGCGGCACGGGTCGCTGCGAGAATCGCTGCGGATGGCGTCCGACGTGATCCGCCAGGGCTACATCCTGCTGATCTTCCCCGAGGGAACGCGCAGCACCACCGGCGTCATGACCGACTTCAAGCCGTCCATCGGCTTCCTCGCGCTGCACAACAAGTGTGGCATCCTGCCGATGTTCCTCGCCGGCACGCACGACGCGATGCCCAAGGGCTCGTTCGTACCGAAACGGCGCGACCTGTCGGCCCACATCGGCCCGTTTGTCGACTACGATCAGGTGGCGAAGCTGGCCGAGGGCAAGGTGCGCGCCGACGCGTACCGGACGATCGCGGTGGAGATGGAGCGGCGCGTGCGGTCGCTGGCGCCCGCGTCGCACCTGTGGGCGCTCGGCGACGCCGGCCGGCTGGCGGTGGCGGACTTCGACGCGCGGGAGGCGCGCCGATGAGCCGCCGGGTGCTGGTCACCGGGGGCACCGGCTTCCTCGGCGAGCATGTCGTCCGCCAGCTCGTCGGCGCGGGCGACTGGGACGTCCGCGTGGTGGCGCGCTCGCACTCGCCGGTGCTCGACGCGCTCGACGTCGAGGTCATCCGGGCCGACGTGACGTGTGACGATGCCGAACTGGCGCGCGCCCTCGACGGCTGCGATGGCGTGTTCCACCTCGCGGGCCTCGTCTCGCGCGACCCCGACGACGGTCAGTTGATGATGCGCATCCACGTCGACGGTACCCGCAAGGTGCTGCGTGCCGCGGCCGCCGCCGGTGTTCCGCGCGTGGTCGTCGCGTCGACCTCGGGCACCGTCGCCGTCGCCCACGACGACACGCCGCGCGACGAGACGGCGCCGTACGCCACCGAGATCGTCGCGCGCTGGCCCTACTACCTGTCGAAGATCTATCAGGAGAAGGAAGCGTTCGCGCTCGGCGACGAACTCGCCATCGAGGTCGTGTGCGTCAATCCGAGCCTCCTGCTCGGCCCCGGCGACCGCCGCGTGTCGTCCACCGGCGACGTGCAGCGGTTCCTCAACCGCCAGATTCCGGTCGTGCCCAAGGGCGGCATGAACTTCGTCGACGTGCGCGATGCCGCCGCCGCGACGATCGCGGCGATGGACCGCGGCACGGCGGGCGAGCGCTACCTGCTCGGCGGTCCGAACTGGACCGTCGAGGAGTTCTTCGGCCGGCTGTCGCGGATCGCGAAGGTGCCGCCGCCGCGGCTGCGGCTGCCGTCCCGGCTACAGCGCGCCGGGGCGAGCGTGCTCGAGCGGGTCTACAAGCGCTTCGACCGGACGCCCCCGGTGGACCGCCAGTCGGTGGAAATGGGCGAGGTGTTCTGGTACGTGGACGCGTCCAAGGCGCGGCGCGAGCTGGGGTTCGACCCGCGCGAGCCGGCGGAGACGCTCGTCGATACGGTCCGCTACTTGCGCGAGGGGACCGTGTGATCCGGCGCCCGCGGAGACGCCAGCTCCGGAGGCACAACCAGCTCGAGGTCGTCCGGCAGCACCGTCGCGCCGTCGGCGGCCGGTTCGGCGCACGGCCGGAAGGTCACGACCTGGCGGCCGTCCGGTAACCGATCGATGTGCGCGCTGCCGCAGTCGGCCGGCGGCGTCGCGACCGGCGCGATCGCCGGCGCCGGAGCGACGCGCAGCGCGCGCAGGCGCGCGGCGTCGTGGGCCATGCGGGCGCGCAACAGCAGCGCCGACGCCGCGATCGCGAAGAACATGGCCGCTGACGCGACGAGCATGACGCCGATGCCGCTGCTCGTCCGCGCAGGCAGTTCGACTTCCCGGCGAAGCTTCGGCGACGTGGGCTCCATCAAGTCGACCATAGCAGGGCCGGGCGCCCGGTTGTCGCGAAATTGTCGGCGCCACCGCGGGCGCGCGGGACGCGGGCCCCGGCCACGGCGGCGACCACCGGCTAGCCGAGTGGCCGGGATCGCCGACCCCGGAGCGACGGCAACGCGGCGAAACTTGGTTCGCCGCCGACGGCACGCATCGTGCTGGAGGCCCCGGCATGTCGATCCGCCGCCTGCTTCCCGCCCTCGTCCTGTCGTCTGCCGTCGCCGCCGCCGCGTGCGATCCGGGGGGCGAGCCCGCCTCGCCGGACGAGGAGTTCGGCATGGACGGGCCGGTGTCTCCGCTGCCGCCGCCCGGCAAGGCCGACAGCTTCGAGCGGCGCGGCCTGTGGGTGAACACCGACACGCGGCGCACGCAGGTGTGGACCGCGCGCAACCGGTGGGAGGACACCGACACGCCGGCTGCGCGCAAGGCGGGCATTGCGTGGCCGGCCAACTCGGGCCTCACGTGGGACGAGAAGTACGCGCTGTGGATCGACTCGATGCAGCGCACCGCCGGCACGAGTTACTACGACACCTTCATTCTCACGACGCCCTGGGGCAAACAGCTGCCGGCGCCGGCGCTCGAATGCGCGGAAGCGTCCATCTTCCTGCGGATCACGTTCGCCGCGTGGTACGAGCTGCCGTTCTTCATGGAGGCGGTCGACCGCCACGGCAACCGGATCTTCTTCGGTCACAACGGGGTCCGCACCGCCGCCGGCCGCTACGCGAACACGCCGGAGTTCGCCGTTCGTTACCGCGACTACAGCGACATGGACGTCGACGACGCGCTGGCCGACTGGCCGCACGACGACAGCCTGCGGCGCCGCAAGCTGTGGGGCGGCACCGACGAGCAGGACATGTTGCGCGACGGCGCGACGTTCGGCGAGTACCTCGACGAAATTCACCTCAACAAGCGCGCCGGCCACTTCACGATGCTCGCGCTCGGCTACCTCGGGTCGGTCAATCTGGCCGACTCGGCCAACACGTACAACATCGTGCCGGACGCGGTGCGCCCGGGCGACACGCTGCTCGAGCGATGGCAGCGGCACGGGATCGGGCACACCCTGGTCGTCAAGCAGGTCACGCCGATCGGCGAGGGCAACCTCGACGTGACGGTCGTGTCCGGCTCGATGCCGCGGCGCCAGCCGAAGTGGGAGTCCGGTGTCGCGTCGAAACGGTATTTCACCGACCCGCGCACGGGCGGGCGGGGCACCAACTACGAGGGCGACGAGTACGCCAAGCTCGGCGGTGGCCTCAAGCGCTGGCGGGTCACCAAGAACGTCGGCGGCTACTGGACCAACACGTTCATGCGCGGCGACGAGGCCCACTGGATCAACAGCACCGACACCGAGCGGATCGCGGCGCGGCCCGAGCAGTTCGAGCGCTTGCTCGGCGAGGTGTCGCCGGAGGACCAGCGCGACGCGCTGCTCGCGTTGATCGAGGACCGGCGCGCGCACCTGCGCAACTACCCGGCGTCGTGCGCGGCGCGGGAGGCGCGCGAGGGCGCGTTCCGCGAGCTGTACGACCTGGCGGCCCGCGAGTGGGGCATGACCGCCGCCGACGTCGATGCCCGGTACCGGACGCTCGACGACTACGTGTTCGCGGAACTCGAGTACACCCGGAGCAAGACGTGCTGCTGGAACTCGACGACGCCGGCGATGTACGAGATCGTCATGGACTACGCGCGCGCCGAGCAGGCGGAGGCGGAGGCCGAGGGCGTGTGCCGGGCGCCGACGCCGTTCATGAGCCACGCCGACGGCTACGAGCGGTGGCGCGACTTCGCCGAGCAGACCGGCCGCGGCGCCGCGTGGCGGCCGTGGAGCGAGGACGAGTCGTGCCCGCAGCGCGACGTGGCGGCCGATACGCTGCGCCCCGCGGACGGCGCCGACTTTTGCGCCGTGTCCCCCGGGGAGGGCGGCGCCGACGACTGCGCGGACGCATACGAGCCGAACCCGTCCGCGGACGAGGCGCCGGTGCTCGAGCCGGGGGCGCACGACGGCCTGCGCATCTGCGACGGCGACCGCGACTGGTTCCGCATCCCGAACGGCGGGACGGTGCGCATCTCGTTTTCCCACGCCGAGGGGGATCTCGACCTGAAGGCCTACGACGCGGGCGGCCGTCAAGTGGCGGTGTCCCAGTCCGTGTCGGACGTCGAGGAGGTGGCGGTGCCGGCGGGCGGCGCGGTCGAGGTGTACGGCTACAACGGCGCCACGGCGGCCTACCGAATCGAGTTGCGCTAGGAAGCGGTTGCGCATCGCTGCGCCGGCGGGGTTGCGGGACGCGAGGCGAGGTTCGGCGCGCGCCCGCCGCGTACGAGGGCCCGTATAACCATACGGAACGGAAGGGCGCGGGGACGGACGCCGGCGATCGCCCGCACATCGCGACCGCGGCCGGCGGCCGGGCGCACCAGCCGCCTGGCCATCGCCGGCGCCCGGCGCACGCCAGACCCCCGCGGCTGCTCGTGCGTGTCATAATCGAGACGCGATGTCGGCCGAGGATCACGGGGCAAAGCGCGGCGGCACGCGGGCTTTCGGCACCCCGGAGCCCGGCGCCGTCCAACCGGCGGGCGGTGCGGCGCCCGCGGCGCCGGTCGCGCCGCCGAGCGCGCCCACGCAGATCGCGTTCGGCGCGGACGACGACCCGTTGGTCGGCCAGACCCTCGCCGGGCGCTACAAGATCGAACGGCGCCTGGGCGAGGGCGGCATGGGCGCGGTCTATCTCGGCCTGCATGTGGCGCTCGAAAAGCGCGTCGCGCTCAAGGTGCTCCACGGCGAGTTCGTGCGCAAGCCGGACCTGGTCGAGCGCTTTTTGCAGGAGGCCAAGGCCGCCTCCAAGATCCGCCACGACAACGTCATCGACATCACCGACTTCGGACAGACCGAGGACGGCCTCGTGTTTTTCGCGATGGAGCTGCTCGACGGGCGCGACCTGTCCGACGAACTCGGGCGACTGCGCGCCGCCGGCGAGGTGATGCCGTGGGAGCGGATCCGGCACATCTTCCTGCAGATCGGCTCGGCGCTGTCGGCGGCGCACGCCAAGGGCATCATCCACCGCGACCTCAAGCCCGAGAACATCTACCTGATCGAGCGGCTCGGCCAGCGCGACTTCGTCAAGCTGCTCGACTTCGGCATCGCGAAGCTCACCGAGGTCAACGAGGAGGGCCGCAAGCTCACCAAGACCGGCATGTTGTTCGGCACGCCGGAGTACATGTCGCCGGAACAGGCGCGCGGCGAGAAGGTCGACCATCGCGTCGACATCTACGCGATGGGGTGCATCCTGTACCAGATGCTCGCCGGCCACGTGCCGTTCGAGGCGGACAACTTCATGGGCATCTTGACGTTGCACCTCACCCAGGAGCCGCCGCCGCTCGGCCCGGTGCTGGCCCGGTCCGGCGCACCGCCGCAAGTCGAAGCGATCGTGCGGCGCGCGCTCGCGAAGGACAAGGAGCAGCGCTACGGCTCGATCGACGAGATGATGGCCGACATCCTCGCGCTCGACGACGGGCTGAGCGATTCGTTCGACCGCGCCGGCGCGGCGGCGGGGCGACTGCAGCCGGCGACCGACGCGGCGGGGCCTGCCGCGTGGACCGGTACGGCCAACGCGACCGCCGTGGCGTCCTCCGCCGGCGGCCGGCGAACCGGGCTGTGGATCGGGCTGGGCGCGCTGGCCGTCGCCGCGGTCGCGGGTGGCGCGCTGGCCCTGCGCGGCGGATCGGACGACACGGCAGCGGCCACCGCGCAAACGGCCGCGGCCGCCGCGGAGCGCGCCGGTCAGACCCCCGCGGCCGGCGAGCCGCCACGCGGCGCGCAGGGCGCCAGGTCCGGCGAGCCGCCACGCGGCGCGCAGGGCGCCGAGTCCGGCGAGACGAACGCAGGCCGGGCGGACAGCGACCGACCGGGGCCGACCGAGCCGGGCGGGGGTGGCGCCGCCGAGCCGGCGGACCTGGTGTCCGTGGTCATCAAGACGGAACCGCGGGGCGCGCGGGTACGCAACACGGCCACGGGCGAGATCGTCGGCGAGACGCCGGTCACGGTCCGGTTGCCGCGGGGGGACGACCCGGTGCTGTTCGAGATCGCCGCGGACGGTTACAAGCCCTACGACCTCATCGTCACGCCGACGGACAGCCGCGACCACGACATCCGACTCGAACGCGCCCGCCGCAGCGGCCGCCGCGGCGGCCGCCACGCGACACCGGCGCGCGCGGAAACCGGCAAGGGGAAGGCCGACACCAAGCCAGCCGCGGAGTCGCCGGGCGACCGCGGCGGCAAGTCGAACTCGGAGTTGAAGGTTCCGGATGAACTGAAGAAGTTCAACGGCGGAAACTGACAGCGAATTTGGCGGTTCGGCCTCCGCCGGCTTCATCGGCGTGGCGGCCGCGCTCGCGGACGCACAGTCCGCCGGCACACGTGCACGTCCCGGCCGGGGCCGCCCGCGGTGACCGGGTCGCGCGGCCCCCGCACGAGGTCGCGCGACGGCGGGCACCGCCGCCGGAAAGAGACGCGCGCCCGCCGCACGGGCCGGCGGACGAGATGCGCGCGGCCCGGCGCGGGCCGAGGACGGCCGCGCGAGGGCGCGGCGGACCGCAGCGCCCGGCGCCGCCGCCCGCGGGGCTCAGCGCTTGGCGCGCTCGACGACCAGGGCCCGGTCGCCCACCTGCTTGCCGGCCGCCGCGGCGATCACGGCGTCGGCGATGTCCTCCGGCACGCGCACGTAGCAGTGCGTGTTGCGCACCTGCACCTTGCCGAGCCGCTCGGCGATCTCAGGCGCGAGGCCGTCGGCCAACAGCGCGCGCACCCCGTCGGCGCGCAGGTCTTCGCGGCGGCCGACGTTGACATACAGGCGCACGGTGCCCTCGGTCGATTCCTCACCGCGTGCATCGGCGCCCGGCGCGCCGTCGCCGCTGGCGTCCGCGATCGGGACGGGGGGCCGGCGGTCCGCGACCGTCTTTTCGTCCGCCCACGCCTCCCAGAAGTCGCGCGCACCGGCGGCGGCGCTGCGGCCGGCCGCGGAACCGGCGGCGGGGTCCGCAGCGGTGTCCCGCCGCGTCCGGCGGCGCCGCTTGCGCTTGCGCTCTCCGCCGTCGGCCCGCGGCGCCGCATCGGCGTCCGCCGCCGCGGCGGTCCCGGCATCGCCGTCCGAGGGCACCCGCGGCGCCGCGGCCGCGTCGCCGTCGCGCGCGGGCGCGGCCGCCGTCGTCTCGCCTCGCTCGTCGCGTTCGCGCCGGCGGCGGCGCTTGCGCTCGCGGGCGCGCCGGTCGCCCGGGCGATCGTCTCGGCCCGTGGCCCGGTGCGCGTCGGTTCGCCGGGCCTCGCGGGTCGGGCGGTCGCCGCTCGCCGGACGCGCGTCGTCGTCGCGCTCGAGCAGGTCCTGCAGCAGCGCCGCGACGACGCGCTCCCCCTCGGGCGACTGCCACAGCCGGCGCGCCAGCGACCGATACTCCGCCGACGGTTCCCGCGTCACCCGGGCGACCACCTCGCGGTAGCGCTGCCCCTCGCGCAACGTGGCGAGTTCGGCGTCCGACGGCAGATCGCGCTCGATCGGCCGGATCTTGTACAGCAGCTTCAGGTAGTAGAACGCGCCGATCTCCCGCGGCCCCACCAGAGAGATCGCCTTGCCCTCGTTGCCGGCTCGCCCGGTGCGCCCGGTGCGGTGGACGTACACCTCGGGCGACTCCGGGAACGTGTAGTTGATGACGTGCGACAGATCCTGGATGTCGATCCCGCGCGCGGCGACGTCGGTCGCCACCAGAAACCGCAGGTTCTTGTCGCGCATCCGCTGCATCACGCGCTCGCGGTCGCGCTGCGACAGGTCGCTCGAGATCGCCTCGGCGTCGTAGCCGTGCTTGCGCAAAAACGCGGCCACGGTCGTCGTGTCCTCGCGCGTGTTGCAGAAGATGATCGCCGAGTGCGGCTGCTCGACCTCGAGCACCTTCAGCAGGTCGCGCGTGCGCGCCATCCCGCTGACGACGTAGTAGCTGTGCTCGATCTGGTCGACGCTGATGTCGTCGTCGCTCGACAGTTGGATCATCTCCGGCTCGCGCATGTGGCGGCGGGCGATCCGCTCGATGTCCTCGGGAATGGTCGCGGAAAACAGCAGCGTCTGCCGCCGATCGACGCCGGGCAGGTGCGAGATGATCTTTTCGATCTCCTCCTGAAAGCCCATCGACAGCATCTCGTCGCATTCGTCGAGCACGAGCAGCCGGATCGATTCGGTCTTGAGCGTCTTGCGACCAATGTGGTCGAGCACGCGACCTGGCGTGCCGGCGACCACCTGCGCCCCGGCGCGCAGCGCGTCGATCTGCTTGCCGATCGGCGCGCCGCCGTACACGGGGACCACCGTCAGCCCGCGGTAGCGGCCGATGTGGCTCAGCTCCATCGACACCTGGAGCGCCAGTTCGCGCGTCGGCGCGAGAATCAGCGCCTGGACGGCCGGCAGCGATGGATCGAGCATCTGCGCGATCGGGATGCCGAACGCGGCGGTCTTTCCGGTGCCGGTGCGCGCCTGCGCCATCACGTCCCGGCCGGCGACGATCGAGTCGTACACCGCGACCTGGACTTCCATCGGCTCGTCGTAGCCCATCTCGTCGAGCGCCCGCTGCACCTCCGGCAGCAGGTTCATCGCGGCGAACGAACGGGCGGGGCGAGCCGGTGCGTCGGCGGCGGGGTCGCCGGGGTCGCCGCGCCCGGCAGGGGCTCCGGCGGTATCGGTGTCGAGGGGGTTTTCGGTCGTCTGGGATGCGGTCGCGGGGGTGGGCGCGCTATCGCTCGCGGCCCGGGTGATGTCCTCTGCCATGTGAATCCTGTGCGCGCTCGGTGAGCGCTGCGAGTGAACGGTCGAGCGCGCGGCGCATGCGGCGGAGTTGGCCGGCCAGGTCGTCTTCGAATCGAACCAACAAGCTCTGGTATTTGAGCCTCACGGCGGGCAACTCTGCGTAGACGCTCGCCATCCGGTCATAGGCGGTGCCCAGATCTTGGTTCGCCAACTCCGAGAACCGGCAGCGCGCGCCGACCTCGTCATAGTCCATGCGCCAGCGGCGCGATAGGGTTTCCCACCGCCGGTCGATCGACTCGGTCGAGGGGCTCGACCCGCCCGGGTCTCCGGACGCACCGGCGGTGGCCATCAAGGTTGCGGTGTGGCGACCGAGGTCGTCCAGCAGGCGGGCGACGTCTCGGTTGCAGGCAATCAACTCCTCCGGATTCGGGTTGTCGGCCGACAGCCGCGGCCCGGTGAGTCGCGGCTCCGTCCGCTCGAAGAACAGACCGTAGATCACCGATGCGGCCAACAGCGCCCCGCCGGCGGCGGCGACGACGGCGTACGCGGTCGCCAGGACCTGGCGATAGCGCCGGAATTCGGCGGCGTGGTCACGATCGGGAGTCACGGAACGTAGGTCGCCGGACACCTTAGGCTTCCCCCGAGCGGGCGTCAAGTCGCCGCCGCGCCCGCCCGATCACGGCGGGGCGTCGCTACAGCAGCGGAATCCCACGGTCTCCAGCACGGCGTCGACCGGCAGGCGCGACAGGTCGAACGCGCAGGTGGCCCCGGCTGCCGGCGTGTCGTACGCGCCCCCGCGCAGGACGGCGATGTCGGTGTCGTCCGGCGGCCCGGTGGTGCCGCGGATGTCGTCGGTCCACTCTTTGAGGTTGCCCGACAGGTCGTACACGCCGTCGGCCGATACGCAGGCCGCCAGCGCCGGGTCGCCGGTCGGGAGGGCGACGTCGTCGTCGGCGCCGCCCGGGATCCCGTCAAACGGCTCCGCGTTGCACGCTGCCGCGTCGAACGTGTCGCCGTAGGGATAGCGCGAGCCGGCGGCGCCCGCGCACGCCGCCTGCCACTCGGCCGCCGTGCACAGTCGCTTGCCGGCGGCTGCGCACGCGGCTTGTGCGGCCGCCCACGTGACGGACGACCACGGCCGCACGCCCGCGCGAGAACACGCGCGCGCCGACGCCGTGCCTTCGCCGGACGCGCTCGCGTCCGGGCGCGACGCCTCGTAGCGGTAGATGTAAAAGTCGAGCCCGCCCGATGCGATGTGGACCATGTCGTCCACCACGCGGCCGGGCCCGCTGGCGTTGTCCACCACGCCGTCGCAGTCGTCGTCGAGGCCGTTGCACGTTTCGGGGCCGGGTGAACTCGGATCCGGCAGCGCCGACAGGTCGCACACGGTTCGGCTCGGGTCGGCCGGATCGCAGACCCGCACGCCGACGTCCCGGCACACGCCGAGCGCGCCGTTGTCGCACTCCTGGCCGAGGTCGGCGAACGGATCGTCGGCGACGCCGTCGCAGTCGCCGTCTTCGCCGTCGCACAGCGCCTCGTCGAGCGCGATCCCGTTGGGCACCGACGGATCGAATTCGACGGCGGCCGAGTAGTCGCAATACCAGGTGGTCACCGGCGGGTTGCCGCGCGTGGCGCAGACCATGGTCGTGCCCTCGCACGGCGTTCCCGGCGTCGTGCGGCACCGGCCCGCGGGCGGCGGCGGCAGCTCGTCGGCCTCGTCGACCTCGCCGTCGCAGTCGTCGTCGA
>RFGE01000100.1 GCA_003696105.1 Deltaproteobacteria bacterium
GCGCGAAACCGCCGCTCGCTCGCCGCCAGCTCGTTTTGCAGGCGCGCCTGCGGCGTGATGTCGCGCGTCACCATGACGACCCGCGCGCCGCCGCCACCGACATCCGGCAGCCGCGCGCAGCGGGCCGCGCACACGCGCGTCGCGCCTCCCACGACATACTCGAACACGAGCGACTCGTGGCCGCCGCGCGCGGCGACCGACGCGATCGTCGCGCGCACCAGGTCCGCGACCGCGGCCGGCATCCACGCGCCGAGCGGGCGCCCCACGACCTGGTCGGGCGGTGCGGGCAGCAAGCGCACGTCGCCGAACACGTCCACGGACACGCCGTCGGCGTCGAACACGCACACCAGGTCCGGCAGCGCGCTCAGCACGCTTCGCAGGTACTCGGACACGCGCCGGCCTCCGCGAGCTGGGTCAACGACCTCATCATAGCGCCGCCGACGCGGCAGGAGCCAGCAGGACCGCCGATCAGCGCGGCCGCGGCGCGAACCGGCGCAGCCGGCGACACGCTTCGTCGAGCTCGTCGTCGCGCTTCGCGAAGCAAAACCGCAGCAGGCCGTCGCCTTCCCGGCCGCGGTAGAACGCCGACCCCGGGACCGCGGCGACGCCGCCGCGCTCGAGCAGGTCCATGGCGCACGCGCGGGCAGTTTCGTAGCCGAAATGGTCGATCCGCGCGAGCACGTAGTACGCCCCTTGCGGCACGATCGGGCGCATGCCGGCGTCGGCCAGCGCGGCGCACAGCCGGTCCCGCTTGCGCTGGTAGGTCGCGGCCAGATCGCAGAGCGCCTCCGGCGGCGCGGCGAACCCGGCCAGCGCGCCGTACTGCAGCGGCGCCGGCGCGCAGATGTAGAACAGGTCGTGGACCAGCGCGATCGCGCGCGCCATCGCCGGCGGCGCCACCGCGTAGCCGAGCCGCCAGCCCGTGATACTGAACGTCTTCGACAATCCCATGATCGTCACGGTGCGCTCGCGCAGGTCGGCCACCGTCGCGGGACTGACGTGGTCCCTCCCGTCGTAGCGGATGTACTCGTAGATCTCGTCGGTGATCACGAGCAGATCGCGCTCGCGCGCCACGTCGGCGACGGCCTCGATCTCGGCGCGATCGAACATCTTGCCGCTCGGATTCGAAGGTGTACATACCACGATTGCGCGCGTGTTCGGGCGCAGTGCCGCGCGCAGCCGGTCGGCCGTCAACGCGAAGTCGGGCGGCTCGAGCGTCGCGAACCGCGGCTCGATGCCGGCGACGATCGCGGTGTTGAGGTGATAGCCGTAATACGGCTCGAGCAGCAGCAGTCCGTCCCCCGGGTCCAGCAGCGCGTGCAGCGCGCAGGTGAACGCGCCGCTGGAGCCGACCGTCACGACGATCTCGTCGCGCGGGTCGGCGTCGATCCCGTTGTCGCGTGCGAGCTTCGCCGCGATCGCCTCGCGCAATTCCGGGATGCCCTCGGGATACGTGTAGCTGTGCGGCCGCTCGTCGAGCGCGCGCTTCGCTCCGGCGACCACCGCCTCCGGCGGCGGCAGGTCGCCGAGCCCCTGGCCCAGGTTGATGCCGCCGACGCGGTCGCACTCGCGGGTCATGCGGCGAATGTCAGATTGGACGAGCCCGCCGAGCCGCCTCGCTAGAAATTCGCGCATGCGTGCGCGTACCATGACCGCATGGCGTACATCAAGACGGTCGCCGACGACGAAGCCACCGGCGCACTCGCGCGCGAATACGACGCGGCACGGCGCCGCGCGGGCCGGGTCTACAACGTCGTCCGCGTGCAGAGCCTCAACCCGCGCGTCATGTCGGCGTCGCTTCGCCTCTACAGCGCGATCATGCTCGGACCGTCGAGCCTGTCGCGCGCCGAGCGCGAGATGATCGCGGTCGCGGTGTCGCGGCACAACGACTGCTTCTATTGAACGCAGGCTCACGGAGAGGATCTCCGTGCCGTCACCGGCGACGACGCCCTCGCCGACGCGATCATGACCGACTACCGCGCGGCGGATCTGCCGCCGCGCGCGCGCGCCATGCTCGACTTCGCCATCGCCATCACCGACGACCCGCACGCGTCGACGCCCGAGCGCATCGACGCGCTGCGCGCCGCCGGACTCACCGACGAGGACATCCTCAACGTCGTGCAGGTCACCGGCTTCTTCAACTACTACAACCTGATGGTCGAGGCGCTCGGCGTCGACCCCGAGCCGGACTGGCCGGCGCGGTAGCGGGCGCGCGGCGGCGGGTCGCCGCGGGCTGCCGCGCGAGCTGTCACCCGGCAGGCGACAGTTCGCGCACGCCGGTCGCCCGGCCGGCGACAATCGCGCGACCAGCACCGCCGGCGCGGCCAGCGGTTTCGAGGCTCTGCGCGCGCCGCCGCCGCTCCGGTCTGCTGGCATACGCCTTGCGTTAGCCGGCACACCACCTGACCTGCCAAGGAGACACCCATGAAGCTGCGATTCCTGCTCGGAGCGGCGCTCGCCGGCTCCATCGCCCTCGCCACCGCCTGCAGCACCGAGGGCGAGACCGAGTGCGACGAGGCCACCGCCAAGCTCGACGACTGCAACCTCCCGAGCGTCGCCACGTTCGGTGCGACCTGCGAGGGCGTGAGCCTGTGTGAGGCGCGCTGCATCAACACCCACTCGTGCGAACAGATCCGCGAGGCGGTCGTTCAGCTCACGCCGAACGACTACTCGGCCTGCGACGACGCCTGCCAGTGACCCCCACCGGAGGACCACGATGACCTGCAAGTCCATCGCGATGATCGCGGCGCTGTGTGCCGGCGCCTTCGCCTGTCACCCGACCCCCGCGCCGAGCGCGGGACCGACCACCGTGTACGTCAACGACGGCACCGCCGCGGCCCAGCCCGCCGCGCAGCCCGCGCCGGCGGCGGCCGCGCAGCCCGCGCCGGCGGCGGCCGCGCAGCCCGCGCCGGCGGCGGCGCCCGC
>RFGE01000101.1 GCA_003696105.1 Deltaproteobacteria bacterium
CGCTCCGCCGCCGCGCCGCGCCCCGTCTGCACGCGCCCCGCCGCTCGACGCCCGGTCTCCGTCGGGGCCGCCGCCGCCCGCGACCGCCGCATCCGCTGCGGGTCCCGCCCCCGTGGCGCCGCCGGCCGCCTCGTCCGCGGCGCCGCCCCGTACAGCCGCCGGCTCCACGGCGGCCGCGGCCCCGGCGCGCGCGCTCCCCGCATCCGCGTCGCCCGCCGCTGCCCCTCGGCCGAGCGCCATCGCCACCGCGATCCCCAGCGCCGCGACCGCCACCGCGGCACCGCCGAGCCACACCAAGCGACGCCGCCCCTCGTATTCGTCCTCATACGATACGAGCCCCGCGTCGCTCGCCCCGAGCGACGCGCCGCCCAGCCGCTGGCGAATCTGGCTGACCGATGCGCCGTCCTCGACCGCCTCGGACATCGCCTCGCCGTCCGCGTACCACGCCTGCGAGATCCCCGACGACGTCGGCCCGCGCACCGCGCCGCTCTTGCCGCGCGCGATCGGAGTCGTCGTGCGCGCGTCGTCGGCATCGGGCTCGGGCTCGCGATCGGACTCGACCACGAACGGCTCCGACGGCGCTCGCTCGCGTTCCAGTCCGAACCGCGCGAGCGTCGCCGACACCGACGGTGGCGGCAGCGTCTCCTTGCGCCGCGCGACCTCCCCCTCCATGATGCGCCCCGTCGACGCGCCCTCCTGCAGCGCCTGCAAGAACCGATACGCCGTGACGAAGCGATCTTCGGGGCGCTTGGCGAGAGCGCGCAGGATCGCGGCGTTCAGCCAGGGCGGACAGTCGGGCCGCCTGTCGATCGGCGCGACCGGCGGCCGCTCGATGTGCTGCGTGAGCACGTCGAACACCTTCGGCGCGAGAAACGGCGGATCGCCGACGACCATCTCGTACAAGATGCAGCCGAGGGAGTAGATGTCGGCGCGCCGGTCCACGCGGTCGCCGCGCGCCTGTTCCGGAGACATGTAGCGCGGGTCGCCGAACGTCATCCCGAGGCTCGTCGACGCCGCCTCTCCCTCCTTTTCGACGAGCTTGGCGAGACCGAAGTCGAGGATCTTGACGTAGTGGGCACATCCGCGCCGGCGCGCGAGAAAGATGTTGCGCGGGCGCAGGTCGCGATGGACGTAGCCGACGGCGTGGGCTTCCATCAGCGCCTCCGCGAGTTGGCCGGCGATATCCACGGCGAGATCGATCGGCAGCTGCCCCTCGCGCTCCAGTCGGTCGTGCAGCGTCTCCCCCTCGAGCAGCTCCATCGCCAGATACAGCCGCCCGTCCGCAGTTCGACCGAAATCGTGGATCGCGACGATGTGGTCGTTGTCGATCTCTCCGACGGTGGTCGCGGCGCGCCGAAACCGCTCAATCGCAAGGTCGTCGCGCGACAGCTCGTCGTGCAGCACCTTGATCGCGACCTTGCGTCGAAGCGTCGTGTGCTCGGCCGCGTAAATCGTGCCCGACGCACCGTGGCCGATGCGCTCCGTGAGCAGGTAGCGGTCGCCGACGACCGTACCGAGCAGGGGATCCCCGTCGAAGTCGCGCGCCTTCGCGGTGCCGCACATCGGGCAGAACAGCGCGTCGCCCGGATATTCTTGGCGGCATTTGCCGCAGGCGACCGTGGGCGGGGAAGTCGAAGCGTCCAACGCGAAAACTATAGCTCAGCGGCCGTGTGGCGGCCGGCGACCGGCATCACGCGACGCCCCGCACGCCATATCGGCGCGCCGCGAGCCCGGCCGGCGACGGCCCGCGGCCCGTCGCCGCCGCGCCCCGCGCGACCGGCCGGACCGGCGCCGACTGGGTGGCTGTTGCGTATGGGCGCGCCCGCGAGGTCGCGAGCTGCGAGGCGAGGTTCGGCGCACGCCCGCAGCGCACGAGGGCGCGTATAACCATATGGAACCGAAGGGCGCGAGGACGTGCGCCGAAGATCGCCCGCAGATCGCGACCGCAGCCAGTGGCGATGCGCAACAGCCACCTGGCGCGCGGGCGCCGGCTCAGTCGCCGCCGCGCCGCAGCAGCGCCCGCACGGCCTCGTCGATGTCGGCCTCCGACACGATGCCTTTGGCGACGAGCAGCTGCTCCAGCGCGCGCAGCCGCGTGGCCGTGTCGGCTTCGTCCGCAACCCGGTGAAACGGCGTGGTCGTCGGCTTCTGCCCGCCCGCCTCGCCGCCCTGCCGCCTCATCACCTGCGTGACGAACCCGCGGTATCCCGTCTCGATGAGTTCCTCGATCGCGGACAGCGGCATGAGCGTCGGCGACACCCGACAGCCGCTCACGTGCTCCACCTCGGCGATCGCGACGTGGTCGGTCGGGTCCGCCATGGCGAGCAGCAGCGCCCGCGGCCCGCCGCCGAACGTCTGGACCGCCAGCGGCAGCACCCGACGGCGGCGGCACACCTCGCGCGGCACCTCGCGCAGCGCGTCCGCGTCGATCTCGACCGTCGCCGGATCCGTCACCGGCACGCGCACTTGACGGCGCAGGGCGGCCACCAGGGCAACCTCGCCGACGCCGGCCTGCCGCACGAGCGCGACGACGAGCGGCTCGCCATCGCGCTCGGCCCGACGGGCCGCCTCCTCGAGCACGGCGGGGGCGGCGAGGCGTTCGTCGAGCGCTATTTCGGTGAGAGTTTTGGCCAAGCCTTACCCCCGCGACCGGCCGATACGAGCAGTACACGCTACAGGATTCGAACCTGTGACCTCTGCCTCCGGAGGGCAGCGCTCTATCCAGCTGAGCTAAGCGTGCCGAATTGACCGCGTATATAGCGCAAAAACGACCGGGGCAACACCCTTCCCGCACACCGCCTGCGTGTGGCAGGCTATCCGTTGGCTTGGCCCTGGACAGACGTAGTCGCTCCGCTTGCGTTTCCGGCGCCCATTCAATAGGGTGCAGGCGCTTTTTCTCCGCGGCGAACGCGTTACCTCCGCCGCGCCTTTCGAATCAAAGATCCGTGGTATGAACCAGACAAACGCTGTTCAACAGGTGGATCACGTCGTGATCCGGTTCGCCGGCGACTCCGGCGACGGGATGCAACTCACCGGGACCGAGTTTACCCGGGCTGCCGCCAACGCCGGCAACGACATCGCGACGTTCCCCGATTTCCCCGCTGAGATTCGCGCGCCCGCCGGCACCCTCGCCGGCGTGTCGGGATTCCAGCTCCACTTTTCCTCGGAGGACATCTCCACGCCGGGCGACTCGCCGGACGTGTTGGTCGCGATGAATCCGGCCGCGCTCAAGGCGAACCTCGGCGACTTGATCCCGGGCGGAACGATCATCGTCAACACGGGCGCGTTCACGCCGGCCAACCTGCAGAAGGCCGGCTACGAACAAAACCCGCTCGAGGACGGCTCGCTCGACCATTTCCGTGTCATCCCGGTGGACCTCAACAAGCTCACCAACGAGGCGCTGGCGGACATGGACCTGTCGACCAAGGCCAAACAGCGCTGCAAGAACTTCTTCGCGCTCGGGCTGATGTTCTGGATCTACAGCCGCGACGTCGAACCCGAGATTCGCGCCATCCAGAGCAAGTTTGCTCGCAAGCCGGAGCTGGCCGAGGCCAACGTCAAGGCGTTCAAAGCCGGGTACCACTACGGCGAGACGACGGAGATCTTCCAGTCCCGCTACGAGGTGAAGCCCGCGTCGCTACAGCCGGGCACGTATCGCAACATTACCGGCAACGAGGCGATCGCGCTCGGCTTCGTGACCGCTGCGCGGCTCGCGGACAAGCCGCTGTTTCTGGGCGCGTACCCGATCACGCCCGCGTCGGACATCCTCCACTACATGGCGCGGTACAAAAACTACGACGTCACCACGTTCCAGGCGGAGGACGAGATCGCCGGCATCTGCTCGGCAATCGGCGCCGCGTTCGGCGGTTCGATCGCGGTGACGACGTCGTCCGGGCCGGGCATCGCGCTCAAGACCGAAGCGATCGGCCTCGCCGCGATGATCGAGTTGCCGTTGGTGATCGTCAACATCCAGCGCGGCGGTCCGTCGACGGGGCTGCCCACCAAGACGGAGCAGGCGGACCTGTTGCAGGCTTTGTACGGCCGCAACGGCGAAGCGCCGCTGCCGGTACTCGCGGCCAAGACCCCGTCGGACGCGTTCGACGTGGCCGTCGAGGCGGTGCGGATCGCCGTCAAGTACATGACGCCGGTGTTTTTGCTCAGCGACGGCTACCTCGCCAACGGCTCCGAGCCGTGGCGCTTGCCGGAGTTGGACAACCTGCCTCGCATCGAGGTCCGGCACCGCACCGACCCCGACGGGTACTTCGTGTACGCGCGCAACGCCGAGACGCTCGCGCGCGAGTGGGTCATCCCCGGCACGCCCGGACTCGAGCACCGCGTCGGCGGCCTCGAAAAGGACTACCTCACCGGCAACGTCTCCTACGACCCGGAGAATCACCATCGCCAGACGTTGATGCGCCACGCGCGGATCGAGCGCATCGCCTCCGAGTGCGGCGAGTTGGACATGGTGGGCGACCCGGAGGGCGACGTGCTCGTCCTCGGCTGGGGCGGCACCTACGGCGCGCTGCTGCAAGCCACGCGCCGGATGCGCGCTCTGGGCAACAAGGTCACCCACGTCCACCTCCGCTACCTCAACCCGATCAACCCGAAGCTCGGCGACATCATCCACAACTTCAAGAAGGTGCTCGTCCCCGAGTTGAACATGGGGCAGCTCCGCACGGTCATCCGCGCCAAGTACCTCGTCGACGCGGTCGGCTACAACAAAGTGCAGGGCCGTCCTTTCACCGTGGCCGAACTGTGCACGGCCATCAGCGAGCAGCTGTCATGACCACAAACGCAAGCAGTAACGGAAAGCTCACCCGCAAGGACTTCGTCAGCGACCAGGAGGTCCGCTGGTGCCCGGGGTGCGGTGACTACGCCATCCTCAAGGCGGTTCAATCGGTCATGCCGGAGATCGACGTTCCGCGCGAAAACATCGTGTTCGTATCCGGAATCGGCTGTTCGAGTCGGTTCCCGTACTACATGAACACGTACGGCATGCACACGATCCACGGCCGCGCGCCCGCCATCGCAACCGGACTCAAGCTCGCGCGCCCGGATCTGTCGGTCTGGGTCGTCACCGGCGACGGCGACGGGCTCAGCATTGGCGGCAACCACTTGTTGCACGCACTGCGGCGCAACATCGACATCAACATCCTGCTGTTCAACAACCGCATTTACGGCCTCACGAAGGGCCAGTATTCGCCGACGTCGGAGCTCGGCAAGATCAACAAGTCCGCGCCGATGGGATCGATCGACCGGCCGGTCAACCCGCTGGCGTTCGCGCTCGGCGCATCCGCCACGTTCGTCGCGCGATGCGTCGACGTCGAGGTCAAGGTTCTGCAGAGCGTGCTGCAACGGGCCGCCGCGCACAAAGGCGGTGCGTTCATCGAAATCTTGCAGAACTGCAACGTGTTCAACGACGGCGCGTTCGTGCCGATCACGGATCGAGCCGTTCGCGACGACCGCCAGCTACGGCTCGAACACGGCAAACCGCTGCTGTTCGGCAAGGACAAGTCGCGCGGAATTCGGGTCCGCCCGGACCTGACCCCCGAGGTCGTCGAGGTCGGCGACGGCCCCGGGCAAGTGCCTGTGTCCGAGATCGCGGTACACGACGAGCGCGGCAGCGCGGCGTACGCATTCATGCTCGCCCAGATGGACTACCCGGAATTCCCGGCTCCGATGGGCGTGCTGCACGCCGTCGACGCCCCAGCGTACGAGCAGCTGTCGGCCGCCCAGATCGCCGCCGCCAAGCAGAAGAACGGCGCGGGCGATCTCAAGTCGCTGCTGCACGCCGGAACGACCTGGGACGTGCACTGACGGCGGCGCGCGGCGTACCTCTGGCCGAGGTGCCGCGGGCAACTACCGACGAATCCCCCTCGGTCGCGCCACCGCGGTACAGTAGCGCCCGGTCATGCGCGTCCACCACGTCAACTGCGGCACATTCTGTCCGCCGGCCGCCCGCCTCGCCATCGGCCAGCCGCATCTGGTCTGTCACTGCCTGATCTTGGAGACCGATCGCGACGGGCTCGTGCTCGTCGACACCGGCATCGGCGCGCTCGACGTCGCCAACCCGGACCGCCTCGGCCGGGCAACGCGCGCCTTGCTCGGGCCATCGCTCGATCCCGCCGAGGCCGCCATCGAGCGGGTCCGCGCGCTCGGGTTCGACCGCGACGACGTGCGCCACATCGTCGTCACACACCTCGACCTCGACCACGCCGGCGGGCTGCCCGATTTTCCGCGCGCACACGTCCACGCCCACGCCGCCGAGGTGTACGCGGCGACCCGCGGGCCGACGGCCGCCGAGCGGTACCGCTACGTGCCCGCCCATTGGGCCCATCAGCCACGGTGGGAGACGTACCCGGACGCGGGCGACACCTGGTTCGGGTTCGACGCGGTCCGCCGTCTCCGCGGCGTCGATGCGGACATCGCGCTCGTGCCACTCATCGGGCATACCCGCGGCCACACCGGCGTCGCGGTGCGCGAAGACGGCGGCTGGCTGCTCCACGCGGGCGACGCCTATTTTCACCGCGGCGCGCTCGCGGACCCGCCGCACGTCCCCACCGGGCTTCGCGTGTTCGAGGCCATGAACGCAATCGACGCGGCCATGCGCGCGTACAACGTCGCACGCCTCGGCGAACTCGCGCGCGTGCGCGCCGCCGAGGTCGACGTGTTCTGCTCGCACGACCCGGTCGAACTAGAACGCTACGCCGAGCCCGAGTAACCGACCGCGGTCGCCGGCGCACAGCCCGGCGACGCGGCCCCGGTGCCGCACGCGGCCGACGCCGTTACAGCAGCCGCCGCAACCAGCGTTCCTTCGTATCGTCGTACGGCGGGTAGCGAAGCGGTACGTCGAGCCGACTCGACTTGTCGAGCACGCTCTTGCGGTGGCTGAACGTCTCGAACGTGGCGCGGCCATGGTATGCGCCCATTCCGCTCTCTCCGACTCCGCCGAACGGCAAGTCGGGAACGGACAGGTGTGCGACGACGTCATTGACGCACGCGCCGCCGGAACTCGTCTCGCGCAAGACGCGGTCCGCGACCGCGCGGTCCTCGGTGAACACGTACAGCGCCAGCGGCTTGTCGCGCCCGGTGACGATCGCGAGCGCGTCGTCGATCGCGTCGTACGCGATGACCGGGAGAATCGGGCCGAAGATCTCGTCCGCCATCACCGGGCTGTCCAACGCAACGTCGCGCAAGATCGTCGGAGCGATGTACCGCGCATCGCGATCGACCTCGCCGCCGCACACGATGGCCCCCGACGACAGCAACTTCTCGAGCCGGTCGACGTGTCGCTCGTTGATGATGCGCGCGTAGTCGCGGCTTTGCTTCGGATCGTCGCCGTAGAACTGGCGCACGGCGGCCACGAGGTTAGATAGCAACGCGTCGTGAATCGCGCGGTCGGCGAGCACGTAATCCGGGGCGACGCAGGTCTGGCCCGCGTTGAAGAACTTGCCCCACACGATGCGTCGCGCCGCAACCGCGAGATCCGCGGTGCGATCGACGATCGTCGGGCTCTTGCCGCCGAGTTCCAACGTGACCGGCGTGAGATGCTTGGCGGCCGCGGCCATGACGATCCGCCCGACGCGCCCGTTGCCCGTGTAGAAGATATGGTCGAAGCGCTGTTCGAGCAGTGCCGTCGTCTCCGGCACGCCGCCCTCCACGACGGCGACCGCATCCGGGTCGAGGTAGCGCGGCACGAGATCGGCCAGGACGCGCGACGTGTTGGCGGACACCTCCGACGGCTTGACGACCGCACAGTTGCCCGCGGCCAGCGCGCCGACGAGCGGCGCGAGCGCAAGTTGGACGGGGTAGTTCCCACGGCGCGATGATGAGAGCGACGCCCAGCGGCTCGCGCACGACGCGACAGCGCGCCGGCTGCAGTGCGATCGGGGCGCGCACGCGCTCCGGCCGCATCCACCGCCGCAGGTGCCGCCGGGTGTGGTCGATCTCGTTGAGCGTGATCGCGATCTCCGCCATGAAGCCCTCGAAGCGCGACTTGCCGAGATCGGCCTCGAGTGCGGCCAGCAGGTCGTCCTGGCGCTCGGTCAACAGCGCGCGCAGCCGGCCGATCTGGCGCATGCGCCACTCGTACGAACGCGTGACTCCGCTGCGAAAGGTGGCGCGCAGTCGGTCGATGCGATCGGCCACGGAAATGTCGTCGCGAATAGGCACCACAGCAGTCATCGGCAGACCTCCTGGCGGGGCGGCGCGTGCGCCGCAGATTCCCCGGCAGCGTAGCGGCAAACCCGAGTGGGCGTCTACCAGAACGAGAGGTGGGCGGCCGCGAGGTCCAGCAGTGGCGACCAGTACACGCCCAACAGAATGAGCGGTACGGTCATCGCGACGATCAGCGCGGTGTGCGGGCGGTGGATGGCAACCGGCGAGTCGTCCCCGGCGGGAGCCCCCTCGTAGCCGAAGTACATCGCCTTGAGGATCTTGGCGTAGTAGAACAGGCTGATCGCACTGTTCAGCACGCCGATCAGGGCGATCGCCCACAGAAGCGCACCGCCCTCGCGGATGAGCGCCGCGAACAGCAGGAACTTGCCCGCGAAGCCCGCCGTGGGCGGCAGGCCGGTGAGGCTCACCAGGAATACCGCCATGCACGCGGCGACGAGCGGCGCGCGATAACCGAGGCGATGGAACGCCCGCAGATCCTCCCCGAGTCCGCGCTCGGCCACGGCGCACACGACGCCGAACGCGCCGAGGTTCATGAACAAGTACACCGCGAGATAGAACATCATCGCGGTCATGCCGTCGTCTCCGGTGACGAGCATCCCCATCATGACGTAGCCGGCGTGGGCGATCGAGGAGTACGCGAGCAGCCGCTTGACGTTGGTCTGGACCAGCGCAACCAAGTTGCCGTACGTCATCGTCATTACGGCGACGGCGCCGAGCAGCATCGGCCACGGATGGCTCCCGAACAGGCTGTCGGCATCGGCGAACACCTCGTCCGGCACCGCCGCCACGAAAAACCGCGCGAGTAGTGCGAAGCCAGCCGCCTTGGGGCCGACCGACAAGAACGCGGTGACCGGCGTCGGCGCGCCCTCGTAGACGTCCGGGCACCACTGGTGGAACG
This sequence comes from Deltaproteobacteria bacterium, assembly GCA_003696105.1. Lineage (NCBI taxonomy): Bacteria > Pseudomonadati > Myxococcota > Myxococcia > Deltaproteobacteria bacterium. The sequence goes on from RFGE01000101.1 coordinate 9,077, forward strand.
GAACGACCGCGATCTTGTAGCCGAAGCCGGCGAGCGTCAGCGCCACGCCGATCGTCAGGGTCATCGGATTGTGCGCCGTCAGCTCGGCGGCCGCGATCCCAGCGAGCGAAGTCGTGCCGGTGAGCCCGTACAGCAGGGACAGACCGTACAGCATGCATCCCGACGCGACGCCGCCGTAGATCGCGTACTTGAGCGCGGCTTCCGACGACTTGCGATCGCGGTGCTTGAAGCCGGCGAGCGCGAACGACAGGATGGACACGGTCTCCAAGCTCAGATACGCGAGCAGCAAATCCGTCGCCGACGCCATGACGAACATGCCGAGGCACACGGTGAGCGTCAGCGCGTAGAACTCGGCGGCGTCGCGATCGTTCTGATCGTAGTCGACGGCGTCCCTTGCGCGCGTCGCCATCACGCCCACCACGACGGTGGCCACGACGAACAACATCTTCCAGAAGTCGCCGTACGGATCGCGCGCGATCAGTCCGCCAAACAGTCCCTCCGCGCCACCGGCTCCGGGCGCGGTCGCGACCAGCGCGAGCGCGGCCCCGATGCTCGCCGCGGTCGCAATGCCCCCGGCGACCATCCGGCTCGACCCGCGCTGGACCAGGTCGACGACGAGCAGGGCGATCACGCCCGCGCCGAGCACGAGTTCCGGTGCAAACGACCGGAGGGAGTCGATATTGCTGAGGGCGTTCATGGCGGTCGGCTACCCGGCGACGGAGAGGACGATGTCCCGCAGATCCGCGAGCCCCGTGTGGATGAGGTTGAGCGCCGGCATCGGATAGAAGCCGAGGACGAACACGATCACGGCGAGCGGCACGAGCATCAGCAACTCGCGCTTGGTCAAGTCCTGGCGCAGCGCCTCGGACCACTTCGTATTGAACTGTCCGAGCATGATCCGCTGCATCGCCCACAAGTGGTAGGCCGCCGTGACCACCACGCCGGTCGCGGCCAGGATCACCAACAGCTGGTACCGATTGAACGCGCCGAGGAACACCAGCGCCTCCCCGATGAATCCCGACAGGCCGGGCAGGCCGAGGGACGCCATGAACGCGAACCCAAAGAACGCCGCGTAGACCGGCATCTTGCTCGCGACGCCGCCGAATGCGTTGATGTCGCGCGTGTGGGCGCGGTCGTAGATGACGCCGACGAGTAGGAACAGCATCGACGTGATCGTCCCGTGGTTGAACATCTGCATCATCGCGCCGGATAGCCCCTGGCTCGTGAATGCCGCCATGCCGAGCAACACGAAGCCCATGTGCGACACGGACGAGTAGGCGACCATCTTCTTGAGGTCCGTCTGGGCGAACGCGCAGAACGCGCCGTACAGGATGTTGATGACACCAAACATGGCGATGGCGCCGGCCGCCCACACGGTCGCGTCGGGCAGGATCGCGTAGTTCATGCGGAACATGCCGTACGTGCCCATCTTCAGCAGCACGCCGGCCAAGATCACGGAGATCGCCGTAGGCGCCTCGACGTGCGCATCGGGAAGCCACGTGTGGAACGGGAACATGGGCACTTTGATCGCGAACCCGATGAACAGCGCAATCCATACGATGTGCGTGAACTTCACGCCCAGGATGGGACCGGCCGCCGCGTAGTCGTTGAGGTGGGCCATCTTCATCAGGTCGAACGTGTGCGCCGTCGGCGTGCCGTCGATCAGCGCGAGCGGTTGGCCGTGGGCGAGAGCAACTCCGGGGTCGCCAGACGTGTAGTACAGCGCGATCAGCGCCAACAGCATCAACACGGAGCCCGCCAACGTGTACAGGAAGAACTTGATCGCGGCGTACTCCTTGCGCGGCCCGCCCCAAATGCCGATGAGGAAGTACATCGGCAACAGCATCACTTCCCAGAACACGTAGAACAGGAAGAAGTCGAGGGCGACGAACGTGCCCATCATGCCGGTCTCGAGCAGCAGGAACATCATCATGTAGCCGCGGACGTGCTTGGAAATCGTCCACGACGAGATGCAGGCGATGAACGACACGAGCGCCGTCAGCAGCACCATGAGGATGGAGATCCCGTCGACACCGAAGAAGAACTCGATGTTGAACGACTCGATCCACGTGGTGTGCGCGACGAACTGAAGGCCCCAGTTGCCGTCCGCAAGGCCAATCGATGGATCGAACTGCCGCCAGACGTATACGGCGAGCACGAGCGGCACCGAGACGAACGCGAGCGTGGTCCAGCGCACGAGGTCGTCGCGGCCCTTCGGCAGGAACATCAAAACGAACATCCCGAGCAGTGGGATGAAGGTCATCAGCACGAGCACGTGCCGGTACAGCCAACTTCCGCCGGCCTGTAGCCGCACCGCGGCGACGTGCGCGTCACCGCCGGCATCCGAGCTGGTCGCCGGCAGACTCGCGTCGTTCGTCAGAATCTGCAGGGCGCCGAACCACTGGCGCTGTCGGCTGTCCTTGGGTGGCGCAAACTGCACGGTGAACGAAGCCGACTGCCCCGGCTCGAGCGCGTCGGGCACGCCGTCGACCGAGAACACCGGCCGCACCGGCTCGCCCGCCGGGTTGCCCGCGGCCGCTTCCACGCGCTTGACGAATCCCTCCTCGATCGCGCGAACGCCGAAGATGCGTAGCGTCGCGTCGCCGGCGTTCGTGATCGTCACCGCGGCAGCCCCGGACGCATCACCGAAATCGATGGTGCGCGTCGACAGGTGGACGCGCGGAGCGGCGTCGTACGCATCGCCGGCGACGGCTCCGGCCGGAACGAGAGCGATCGCGGCCGCGACGGCGGCAGACCAACGGGTACGGTGCGTCTTTGTCATCGTGAAGTCTCTAGTTGGCGAAATGCCCCAAGATAGCCAGCAGGACGACGCCGACGGCGATGCCGAGGGCGTAGTTGTTGATTCGGCCGGTCTGTATCCGTCGCGCCTGGCGCCCGAGTGCCAGCAGCCCGTGCGCGACACCGTTGACCGCGCCATCCACGAACATGCGGTCGATGAACCCGCCCAGCCATGCAGCGGCTCGACCGACTGCGCCGACGAAGTTGACCGCCCAGTCGATGATGTGGGCGTCGAACCATGCGAGCCACCGCGCGGTCGCCTTGAAACCGCGGACGAATGTCGCCTGATACAGTTCGTCGACCCAGTACTTGTTGTACAGCAGCTCGTGGACGCGGTCATAGCGGGCCTTGAGCGCTGCCATGCGCGCCGCCGTTCGCCGCTCGTCGAAGTAGAAGTAACGCGCGAGCAGGAACCCGGCCGTGGCGATTGCGATGGACGCAAACACGAGCGCGTACTCGAGCGCGTGCGAGCTGAACACGCCCTCGGCTTCGCGGAAGGGCCCATTGGCCATCACGGGCTCCAGCCACGCCTCGAAAATTGGGTGGAAGCCGAGATAGTGCGGCAGTCCGAGCGCGCCGGTGACGACGGCGAGGACGGCGAGGACCCATAGCACGCCCGTCATGTTGAGCGGCGACTCGTGACAGTGCTTGCGGATGTCCTCCGTCGGCTCGCGCCGGTGGAACGTCATGTAGTAGCTGCGGAACATGTAAAAGGCGGTGCAGCCCGCCGCGAGGAAGCCGATCGCCCAGATCAACCACCCGGGCACGAGGGTCGCCCCGTTCGACATCGCCTTCCACAGGATCTCGTCTTTGGAGTAGAAGCCCGCGGCGATCGGGAAGCCGGCGATCGAGATGCACGCGATCAGGTACGTGAGCCGCGTCTTCGGCATGACCGAGGCGAGACCGCCCATGTTGCGCATGTCCTGGGGGTCGTGCGGATCGGGTGCGTTGCGCAGCGCGCTGTGTGGCGTCGGCCCGTCGTCGTGATCGCCGTCGCCGTGTCCGTGGTGCTCGAGGAAGTGCATCCCGTGGATCACGCTGCCCGAACCGAGGAACAGGCACGCCTTGAAGCAGGCGTGCGTGAGCAGGTGAAACACGCCGACCCACCACGCGCCGACGCCGACGCCGATGAACATGAAGCCGAGCTGAGAAACCGTCGAGTACGCGAGCACTTTCTTGATGTCGTACTGAAACAGCGCCATCGTCGCGGCGAACAGGGAGGTCGCCGCGCCGACGAACGCAACGATCGACATCGCGCCGGGCGACAAGAAGTACAGGAAATTCAAGCGCGCGATCATGTACACACCGGCGGTGACCATGGTCGCGGCGTGGATGAGGGCCGACACCGGCGTGGGGCCGGCCATTGCGTCCGGCAGCCACACGTACAACGGGATTTGCGCGGATTTGCCGGTCGCGCCGACGAAAAAGAACAGACAGATGAGGAACACGACCGGGATGCCGGCGATGTCCATCGCCAGCAGGCGGTCGACCACCGGGCGCGTCGTCGTCCCGTCGACCGCGCGCTCCGTGAGCGCCAACTGCTGCTGCAGTTCGCCGAAGTGAACGGTGCCGCCGAGCCGGACCTCGGCAGGCCCGGCCGGCTCCGGCTCCTCGGCGGCCGGGTCGAGACGCGTTACCTGCGCGTAGCGATCGCCCCTATCGTCGACGCGATCCGCCTTCACGGCGGTCGACGCGGCCGACACGGACCAGAACAGCAGGAACAGGCCGCACACGAACGCGAAGTCGCCCACGCGGTTGACGACGAACGCCTTCATGCCGGCCGTCGCCTTGGCGAAGTCCTGATACCAGAAGCCGATGAGCAGGTAGGAACACAGGCCGACGCCCTCCCAGCCGAAGAACATCAGCACGAACGTGTCGCCGAGGACGAGCAGGAGCATGGCGAACACGAACAGGTTCAGGTAACAGAAGAACCGCCAGTACGCCTTCTCCTCGGCCATGTATCCGGTCGAGTAGATGTGGATCAGCGTGCCGATGCCGGTGATGATCAGAGCCATCGTCCCCGACAGTTGATCCATCACGAACGAGAAGTGGACGCGGAAGTCACCGACCTCGAACATGGGAAACAAGTCGGTGCGCAGGGTCCGTTCGCCCGCCGGCAATCCGAGCAGCCGGACGAACGCGACACAGGCGACGGCGAACGCCGCGAGCATCGCGCCGATGGCGATCGTGTGGTTGGCCTTCTTGCCGATCGCATCTTGCAGCTTCTTGCCCAAAATGCCGTTGATCGCCGCGCCGACGAACGGGAACAGGGCGATCAGCCACAGGTAGGGCACGTCCGTAACGGACTGAAATGCGGCCGCGCGGAGAATGTCTGTGGTCTCCATTGGTGATCCCACTCAGTCGTGGAGCATCGTGGTGTCGTCGGCGTCGATCGACCGAAAGTGGCGATACACCGCGAGCACAATTGCGAGCGCGACCGCCGCTTCCGCCGCGGCGAGCACGATGATGAACACGGAGAACACCTGGCCGCCAATGCCGCCCTCGACGAAGTGCGAAAACGCGACGAAGTTGATCGACGCGGCATTGAGCAGCAGTTCGACCCCCATGAGAATCGCCACGGCACTGGTGCGCGTTGCGACGGTGAACAGCCCGATCGCGAACAGCGCGGCGGAAACGACGAGGTAGTGGGTCAAGCCCACGTCCATGATGGCATCCATGCTGCGTTACTCCAGTCGATCGAGTCCGGGCGCCTCAGCGGGGTCGGCCGGCGGGTCCTTGGCTGCGCGGCGGGCGATGACCATGGCGCCGACGAGCGCCATCAACAGCACCACGGAAATCAACTCGAACGGCAGCAGATACTCGCGCAGGAGCGCATCGCCGAGGCGCGCCGTCGTCGGAGTCGCGACCGCCTCGACAACGGCCCAGTCGGTGTCGAGCGCGACCATCGCCAACAACAGCGCGACGAGCACGGCCGCACCGGCACCCGCTCCGCGTTGAACCGCCCGGTTCGTGAGCTGAATCGCGGAGATGCGATTGGTCAGCAAGACGGCGAACAGGATCAGAACCAGGATCCCGCCGATGTAGATGACCAGTTGCGCAATCCCGAGGAAGTCCGCGCCGATGAACAGGTACAGCCCGGCCACGCCGACGAGCGTCCCCATCAGGAAGAACCCCGAATACAGGATGTTCGTGGACATCGCGACCCCGCCCGCCGAGGCGATGACCAGCGTCGCCAACGCGCCGAAAACGAGGCCGCCGACCTGCAGGTGCAGCGTCGTGATCACGACGACGGACACGTACGCCAGGCCGGCAGCGACGCCCACGACCAGCGGCAGCACGACCAGGCCGGCGATGAGGCTGTGGCGGCGATCGACGCCGAACAGGCGCAGCAACGCGCTCAGGCCGAGCCCGACCAGAGCGACGATTGCGATGACTATGAGCGCACGCATCGGGAAACTCCTCGCGTCGGTTGGCGGTCAGCTCGCGTGAGCCTTCTTGACGATCTCGATCGCCTCGCGCGCGGCCTCGGCCGGCGGCTTGCCCTTGCGGATCGTCAGGATCAACGCGGTGTCGCGCGTCGCCTGTGCACCGCCGGGTTCACACTTGAAGATGTCGGGATCCTTGCCCTCGAGCATCGCGTCGGCGTAGGCGCGACACGTCGGCCAACCGCACGCCTCGCAGTCCGTCTGCGCGAGCGCCTGATCGTAGAGGAGGTCTTCGAACTTCTTGAGGTCGTCGCCGGCCTGCTGGACGAGCGGGGCGAGTTCTTCGGCGCGCTTGACGACGACCTCCTCGGCAATGATCTCGTCGATGCCGCTGTCGGCCGGGGCGCCGCCGAGGCCGTGGTCCAGCCCCCATTGAATCGCGATCGGATTGTATTGCCGCGCCTTGAGCCGGACCTCGCGCGCGATCTCGCCGCGGCGGCGAGTGTCGACCACCTCTCCCTTGGTCGGCTTGTAGGGGACGACGTAGTCGCCGGGGCGAATGAAGCGGAACGTGAGCGACGGAAACGACTCGGTCGCCGCCTCGAACTCGCGAGTGAACCGGATGCACTTGGTCTGCTCCTCGTCCCCCGGCGCCTTCGCGTCCGTCGGACAGGACTCCACGCAGATGCCGCAGTACATGCACTTGCCGAGATCGATATCGAACCGCGTCATGACGCGGACGCCGTCGACCTTTTCGATGTCGATGGTGATGCAGTCGATCGGACAGTCGCGCTCACACGCCTTGCAGGCGGTGCAAATGTCCATGTCGACTTCGAGGAAGCCGCGATAGCGCTCCGGCAGCGAGTCGACGACCGGTACCGATGTGCGGTCCGGATACTGCACGGTCACCGGCTTGCGGAAGTAGTACGTGGCGGTGACGGCCATGCCGTCGAGCACCGACCGCGCACTGTCGAGAATCTGGCTGAAGTAGCCGGTCTTTCGCTGTTTCTCGGCCATTTACGCGCCTCGCAGTTCCCAGACGGTCGTCGTCTTGCGGACGTGGTTCACGCGGGCGAGGAACGCCGTGAAGATGCCGAGACCGCCGACGACGAACAGCAGGACGCGAGCGACCGTCTGGGCGATATCGGGGAGCAACCAGGTCCACAGCGCGGCGCCGATGAGCGACGCCAGCGCGATCGGCAAAAAGTACTTCCAGCACATGTTCATCATGTGGTCCACGCGGAACCGGGGCAGGGTCCACCGGATCCAGATGCACACGAAGATCATCGCGATCACCTTGATGGCGAACACGCCGAACGCCAGCAAGTGCAACACGCGCGAGTTCTCGATCTCGATCGGGTCGGCAAATGGGATGTTCCACCCGCCCAGGAAGACGGTGGTCGTCACGGCGCCGATGACGATCAGGTTCACCCACTCGGCGAGAGCAAAGATCGAGAACCGGAACCCGGAATATTCGGTGTTGTAGCCGGACACGAGTTCCGATTCCGCCTCGGGCAGGTCGAACGGCGTGCGGTTGCCCTCCGCCAGGGCGCTGATGAAGAAGATGAAGAAGCACGCGAACGAAAACGGGCTCGCGAACAGGTTCCACTCCCACGGCATGGCGCCCTGCGACTTGACGAGGTCTTGCATCGACAGGCTGCCGACGCCGATGACGACGGACAGCACCGCGATCGACGCGGGCAGCTCGTAGCTGATGATCTGCGCCGCGGACCGCATGCCGCCGAGCAGCGACCACTTCGAATTCGACGCCCACCCGCCCATGATCACGCCGACGACGACGATCGACGTGACCGACAGGATGTACAGGATGCCCACGTTGAAGTCAGCCACCTGCAAGATCGGCGAAAACGGCAGCACGACGAACGTCAGAAAGACGCCGGAGAACACGAGCAGGGGCGATGCGCGAAACAGCACCGGGTCGGCCTCGCGCGGAATGACGTCTTCTTTCACGATGAGCTTGAGCCCGTCTGCGAGCCACTGCAGCCAGCCGTTGGGCCCCACGCGGTTCGGCCCCGGGCGAGACTGCATCCGCCCCGAGATCTTGCGCTCCCATACGACGATCAAACCGCCGAGCACGGGAACCGGCAGCACGACGAGCAGCCCCACCGCCACGAGGATGAGCGCGTACAAAAACCCGGTCGGAATCGGCTGCGGGCCAGCGTACCGCGGGATTTCGACGCTCACACGACCGCCGTCGCGAATGATCGTGACCGCCGCCTTCGCCGCGTCGCTCGCGTGCCACACGCGATACAGCGCGACGAACGTTGGCGTCGGCTTGCCGTCGACTTCGGCGAGGATGTCTCCGGCGCGCACGCCGGCCGCGGCAGCCGGCGACGGAGGCAACCGCGAGTCCTCGTGGGTGTCCACGCCGTTTTGCTCGAGAAAGTCGAGGATCTCGTGGCGCGTGAGCACGCCGTCGCCGTCGAGATCGGCCCAGCGAAACGTGTCCTCGTCGGTGAACCCGCGGGCCTTGGCTTCGTCGAGGTGCACCTTGCCGTCGGGGCCGCCGACACACTTGCCGTCGCGCCACCGGCCGCAGTCGTAGCGGCGCAAGAAGCCGATACCCTCGAAGCCTCCGCGCACCCTGCGCACCAAGAGCCCCGATCCGTCCGGCGCGAGTTCGGCGTCGACGCCGAGCCACGCGGCGAGCCCGCGGCCCTCGCGCTCGCCGAACAGGTGGTGAGCGAGGCGTCGCGCGGTCGGCCGGAACATTTCGATGTGCACCGGGTAGTCGCCGGTCGTCGCGATGGTCTCGTATGCGTCGCCGCGGCGCTGGTCGACGCGGACCTGTCCGTCGAACACCATGCGGCCGCCGATCACCTGCGCCACGTGGTCGTCGACGTCGACGAGCGCCCTGTGTTTGGATATGCGCGCCGTCAGTTCCACGTCGCGGCCGCCGTCGGCCGCCCCGACGAGAACCACGCGGGTGGGCGCGTCCGGATCGGGTTCGACTTCCGGGGCGAGTTCGACGACCAGCACGTCGCCGACCTCCAGGCTCGTCGGCCGCACGTCGCGAACCGAGGGGAACTGCGGGTTGCTCTGGCACGCGGCGGCCAGGGCGGCGGCCGCGACCGCGAAGCCGACGGCTTTCATCGATCGATCTCCGGCGCAACGATGTCGAGGGAAGCGATCAGCGCGACGAGATCCGCGACCATGAGCCCGGCGGACTTGTCGCGGATGACCTGCATCGCGTTGAAGCTGCCGGTGCGGAACCGCGCGCGGTACGCATTGGTCGTGCCGTCACCGATCACGTAACACAGCATGTCGCCGCGCGCGGCCTCGACCCGGCTGTGCGCCTCTCCCTTGGGTTTGAGCTTCTTCGGCTTGTTCCAGAACTCGCCCTTCGGGGTCGTCTGAATCAGGTCGAGCGCCTGCCGCAAGATGCGCACCGACTGGCGCCACTCCTCCACGCGGACCCAGAAGCGATCCCACGAGTCGCCGGTCGTGCCATGCTCGCCGCGCCCGACCGGCACGTCGAACTCGAGCTTCGGATAGACCGAGTAGGGCTCGTCGCGGCGCACGTCGAAGTCGACGCCCGACGCCCGCAAGTTCGGCCCGACGAGGCCGTAGTCGATCGCCTCCTCGCGCGTGATCACGGCCATGTTGGCGAGCCGCTTGATGAAAATTGGGTTGCCGGTGATCAGCCGGTTGAACTCGTCGATGATCGGTTCGAACCGGTCGAGGAAACGCAGCGCCTTGTCGCGCCACGCATCGGTCATGTCCCAGCCGACGCCGCCGATGCGGTGATAGTTGTACGTAAGTCGGGCGCCGCACAGCTCCTCGAGCAGGTCGTTGACGTACTCGCGCTCGCGCAACGCATACGGGAACGGCGTGATGGCGCCGATGTCCATCGCCATGGCGCCCAAGGCGATGCAGTGCGACGAGATCCGGTTGAACTCGTCCGAGATGACCCGCAGGTACTCGGCGCGCTCCGGTACTTCGATGTCCGCCAGTTTTTCGACGGCGGTCGCCCACGCATGGTTCGCCGTCATCGCGCAGACGTAGTCGACGCGATCGGTGTAGGGCATGAAGCCCTCGTACGTGCATTTCTCGGCGATGTGCTCGATCGACCGGTGCAGGTAGCCGACGTCGGGGTCCGCCTCGGCCATGATCTCGCCGTCGGTGCGCACGATGAACCGGATCACGCCGTGCGTGGAGGGGTGCTGCGGCCCCATGTTCACCGTGATCTCGTCGCCGGTGTCGTATTGCAGGATCAGGTCGGACATGTCACTTGTCCTCCTCGGCGTCCACGACGCGCGGCCGCATCCCCTCAGTCTGCGGATGCTCCTTGTCGTACGCGGCGAGCAGTTCGAGCACCGAGTAGCGCGTGGTCGGCATCGTCCGGTAGCGGTCGGCCTCCTGGTAGTCCTTGCGCATCGGATGGCCGACCCAGTCGTCCGGCATCAACAGGCGCCGCAGGTCTGGATGGCCGACGTATTGGAGGCCGAGCAGGTCGTACTGCTCGCGCTCGTTCCAGTTCGCGGACCGCCACACGCCGCACACCGACGGCACCACGGGGCGATCCCGCGGCACCTCCACCTTAATTACGAAGGTGTGATGGTGCTCGTACGAGTACAGGTGGTAGACCGACACCAGCTTGTCGTCGCGCGGATAGTCGACCCCGGTGATGCACTGCAGGAAGTCGAACCGAAGCCGCGGGTCGGTCTTGAGGAACGTGCACACGTCGACGAGCTTGTCGGCCGCCACCAGGCAGAACGCATCCTTGATGCCACCCTCGGCCGGCGTGAACCCGGTCACGGCGTCGCCGAACTCGGTCGCGAGGGCCTCGTAGATCTCGGCCGGTTCCATCGTCACTTCGCCTCCTGCGCCGCTCGCGCCGGCGCATCATCGGGCATCAGCGGCTTGCCTTCCGGCCCCCGCACCCAGTCGAGATCGCCCTTGACCCACACGTACGCGAGCCCGAGCGCGAGAATCGCCACGAACAGGCCGAGTTCGGCGAACGCGATGCCGCCGACGCCGGCGGCCACCCACCGCTTGAACACGACCGCCACCGGATAGGTGAAGGCGACCTCGACGTCGAACACGAGGAACACCAGCGCGACGATGTAGAAGCGCGGGTTGAAGTTGAACCAGGCCTGGCGCAGCGGCGTCTCGCCGCACTCGTAGATCTCGAGCTTGGTCTCCTCGTCGACCTTGGGCCGCAGCAGCCAGCCGACGAACAGCGTGATCGCGAGGAAGCCGACGCCGAGGCCGAGGAAAACCAGGATGTTCGCAAACTCGAATTGCATGGCACCGCCCGTGAAGAACCCCGAAGCGCGCTAGGCCTTGAAAATCCGCAGGGTTTGTACATAACGGGATCGCTGCGGGTCAAGGCGGAAGGGCGGCCCTGGGGGCCAACGCCTATCGTTATCAGAAGTTGACCGCGGGAAGTGGACTCCGGGCCGATTGTTCGTAGGATGCGCGCCATGCCGAAACGCCTTCTCCTGAACGCGATCGTGCCGGCCCTCGCCGCGGCCTGCGTCGTGGGCGCGCCGCCCGGCTTCAGCTCCGGCGACCGGTGGTCGGCGCCGCTGGCGGCCCCGCTCGAGGGAGGGCCGGCCCTCGTGCCCGTCTCGATCAACGGCAAGGGTCCGTTTTTATTTATGATCGATCCGGATTCCGACGTGTCGTCGATCGAGGAACGCATCGCCGCGGCCCTCGACCTGTACACGGTCCAGGCGGGCGACGTCGCGGACGAAAGCGACACGATGCGCACCGTGCGGACCGCCGAAGTGCGCGAGATCACGGTGGGCACGCTCAAGGTGGCGAATCGGGTCGTGCGGCTCCACAGAAACGGCTCGTTCGGGTTCAACGGCCGTCCCATCGACGGGTTGCTCGGCCGCGACGTGGTCAGCGACTCCCTGATCCTGCACATCGACCGCGATCGCGGCCAGATGATCCTGGCGACGCAGGGCCACCTGGATCCGCCGCCCGACGCGGTGTCGGCGCCGCTGCGGCGGTTCAACGACCGGTTCCTCGCCCGCGCGCGGATCGGCGGCGAGGAGGTGGAGATGTACCTCGACTTCGCCGCGCCGGCGTCGCTGCTGTGGCCGGAGGTGATGCAAAAGCTCGGGTTGCGGCGAGCGCGGGTGCGCGCCACCTTGGTCGACCACCTCGGAACGGCGCGCCAGGTGGACTTCGGCGGCATCGCCCCGACGCTCGCGGTCGGCGACGCGGCCGTCGACAACCACCTGATCCTGCCGTTCGGCGACCGGCGCTTTCGCCCGCAAGACTACGACGGCGCGCTCGGCGAGAACTTCCTGTCGCGCTTCCTGGTCACGGTGAACTGGCACAAAAAGCGCGTCTACTTGAAGGCGCGGCAGGCCGACCTCGGCGCGCTTGCGTCCGAGCGCCTCGGCCGATGGGGCGCGACCATGGCCAAGTGCAAGACCCCGGCATGCGTCACCGTGTCCATCGAACGCCCCGGCGCCCCCGCGCCGCCGGCGGGCGGTGTTCGCGGCGGCGCGCCCGCGCCGCCCGCGCCTGGCTCCGCGGGCTCCGCCGCGCCCGCGCCGCCCGCGCCTGGCTCCGGCGAGCCGACCTCCGGCGGCGAGGCGACCGCGGCCGCCGACGGGGCAGCGACCGCGCCCGCGGCGGCCTCCCCGCCGGCCGGCGCGCCCCCGCCCGCCGGTCCGATCGCGCTGGTGGCGACGCGCGAGCCGTGGACGCGCGACCTCACGTACGAGGTCGTCCTCGAGGCGCTCAACCCGGACGGCTCGCCGATCGGCCTGCCGCTGCTGCTCGTGACCTTCCCGAAGGGCGCCGAGACGATCACCGCCCGCGCCGGCATCGCCCCCTACGCCGCGGCCGCGTCGTTCCGCGTGGTCGACATGAGCCCGTTCCCGCGACCGTGCGACGAGGGGGGCGGCGTACGGCGATGCGTGTGGCCGATCCGGCCGCTCCGGTAGGCCCCCCACGTCGAGCGGCGGCGGCCGGCGGTTTCCCGACTTGCGCTGAAGCCGGATCGCCCCCAGGCTCGCCGCATGCACATCGAGCGCCGCGACGTCATCGACGAGCCGATCGATCGGGTGTACGCGCTGCTGCGCGACGAGTTGCCGCGCCTCGCCGCGCACTTGCCGAGCGTCCAGCGGATCGACCGCGTATCGGCGCACGAGACCGCCGATGGCGTCGACGTCGTCAACCACTGGTACGCGATCGCCGACATCCCCGGCCCACTCGCGCGGTTCGTCAAACCGGAACTGTTCGCGTGGCGGGACACGGCCCGCTGGCACGACGCCGACCGCGCGGTCGACTACACGCTCGAATCGTTCGTCGCCGCCGACCTGTACGATGCGCGCGGACGCAATCAATTACTTGCGCTCGGCCCCCGCCGCACCGAACTGCGCGTGTCGTGCGCGGTCGCCATCTGGGCCGATCGCATACCGGGGGTTCCGGCGACGGTCGCCCGCCGCGCGGTGCCGTTGGTCGAAACGCTCGTCGAACAACTGCTGTCGGCCAACCTGCGCTCGGTAGCCCGCGCGGTCGCCGCGTACTGCAGAGCCCACCCCGAGTGACGCGACCGGCGGCGACGGGATGCGGCACGCCGCGGCTCAATCCGCCGCGACGCCGGCCTGTTGCAGCCGGGCGATCTCGCCGGCGAGTTGGTGCGCCGCCTCGCCCACCCGGTCGAGGTGCACCGCGAGGTCGTCGGTGCGAGCGACCGCGGCGTCGACGCCGCGCTGAATCCCGTCGAGTTGCCGGCGCGCGTCGCGCTGGAGCCGCCCGAGCCGCCCGACCTCGGCGGCTACCGCGCCCAACGCGGTCGCGCCGGTGTCGGCCGCGCCGCGCTGCCGATCGGCCAGCTCGCGCAGCCGGCCGGCGGACGCGACCAGCTCGGCCGCCACGGTCGATAGCCGCTCGCCGGTCTGGGAACGGGCCGCCGCCGCGAACGCCTGGGCGCGCTCGGCAAGCCTGCCAGCGAGGTCGACGACCTGCCGCGTCGCGCCCGACTGTTGCCGGTAGGCGCGCGTCATCGACTGCACCTTCCGCTGCGCCGTCTGCGCGCTCTCGCGGATCGCGGTGAGGGCATCGCCGGCGGCGACGGCCACCTGGAAGCCCTGTTCCACCGCCTGCGCCCCGTGCGTGATCGCGGCGGTCGCCCGCTCCGACTCCTCCTGTACGCCGCGGATCTGCTCGCTGATCTCCTTGGTCGACGCGGCGGTGCGCTGCGCCAGCGCCTTGATCTCGCGCGCCACCACGGAAAAGCTGCGCCCGTGCTGGCCGGCCTGCGCGGCGATGATCGATGCGTTGAGCGCGAGCAGGTTGGTCTTCTCGGTGATCTCTTGGATCACGCGAACAACGTCGCCGATGCCATCGACGCGCACGTTCAACGAATCGATGCGCTCGCGCGCAACTTGTGTCACTTCCCGAATGCGTTCGATTTCGTCGAGCGTCCGGTGCACCGCGCGGTAGCCGCGTTCGGCCTCAGCCGTGGTCCTGGCGGACAGCTCGGCGGTCTCCGCCGCCCGATCCTGCACCCGCTGGATCGCCGCGTCCATGGCGTCGGCCGCCGCGATCGTCTCGGCCGCGGCGTCGCTCAGCGCCGCCGCATCCTCCGTACCGCGCCGCTCGGACTCGACCGCATCGATCAGATCCGTGAGCAGCGTCGCGGCGCGTTCGAGCGCCGACACCTCGCCGTCGAGCGCGCGCGCCGCATCGACCAGCTCGACGCCGGCGCCCTCGGCGCGCCGCATCAGCCGGTCGACCTCGTCGCCATCGACGACGTCGCCGGCCAGCGCCGCGAGCGCCTCGCGCCAGCGGTGCTCGGCCGCCCGGCGGTCGGCCACCGCCTGCGCCGCAGCCCGCCGCGCCGCGTCGATCCGCCTGGCCGCCGCGTCGAACACTCCCGCCGTTTCGGTCGTCAGCTCCACGAGCCGCCGCCGCGCGTCCTCCGCGTCGGCCCGGGCGCGGCCCGCCGCGGCGCGCGCCGCCACCAGCCGCGGTCGCACTCGCAGCCACGCGAGGGCCGCCCCCGCGATCCCGCCCGCGATCACCCCGACCAATAGCGCGTGCGTCGTCTCCACGGCAGATCGCTCGCAGCGATCACACCACGGCCGGCTCACGCGCGTCAAACGCGCGCGCCAGCGGACGTGCGGCCATCCGGCGGCAGGGAACGCGCGCCCGCCGCGCACGCCACCGATCGACCGGCGGTCGGCCCGACGTCCCGTCCCGGCGCGCGCCTTGGTCAAACGGGCGCGGCTGAGCTATACCACCGGCCCATGTCGCGCGGTTGGGTCTCGCTCGCGGCGCTCGGCGCCGTCGCCGCCGGGTGCGGATTGCCCGAGGGGGATTATTTCGGGTTCGTTCCGGATCCGGACCCGACGCACATGCGCTACTGCAACTCCGGAGAGCCGGAGTACCTCGACCCCGCGCTCGTCACGTCGACCGCGGGCCTCAAGATCGTCTACGCGATGTTCGCGGGGCTCACCGACTACGACCTGCAGGGCCTTCCCGAGCCGTCCATCGCGACGAGTTGGGACATCGGCCCCAACCTGCGCACGTTCACGTTCCACCTGCGCGACGACGCCGTGTGGACAGCCCCGCGCAGCGGCGAGCTGCCGTCGCGGCCGATCACGTCGGAGGACTTCCGCTACTCGCTCGTCCGCGTGCTGAACCCCTACACGATGTCGGCCAATGCCGAAACGCTGTGGAAGATCCACAACGGCGAGCTGTACTACGCGAACCGACTGCGGCGCGTCCTGGCCGACCACCCGCCGTTTTCCGCCGGCGACGTGGTCGAAATCATCGGCGTCGACGGCCAGCGCGAGCGCAAGCGCGGAGCCATGGACATCCCGGACAGCAACACCCGGCGCGCGTCGCGGCCGCTCGCGCTGCGCGACCTCGGCGCGCCGGAATCGGCCGCCTACGGCTCGGTCCCGCCCGGGGACGACGTGATCGTGATCGAACTCGGCGGCCCCGACCGAGCGTGGGCCTACGTGTTCTGGCTCGACGGCAACGATGGCGACGGCATGTACGGGTGGGTTCCCGCGGCCGAACTGACCGAGCAGCCGTTCGGCGACCGCGCGTATCTGGTGCGCTCGGTGGACGACCCGCCCAACTACGCCCGAACCGGCGAGGTACCGGGCCGCGACCTGCTGATGCTGCCCGACGACCTCGGCATCGACACGCCGGACCCGCACACCCTCGTGCTGCGAACGGACAACCCGGTGCCCTACCTGATCGCGCTGTCGCCGCAGCGCGCGTTTCGCCCGACGCCGCGCGAAGCCGTGTCGCGGCGGCCGAAGAAGTGGACCCGACCGGATCACATCATGACGTCTGGGCCGTATCACATGACCGACTGGCGGCGCCGCGACAAGATTGAACTGGTCAAGTCGGCGACCTACTTCGATGCGGACCGCGTGCGCCTCGACCGGATTACCGTCTACAACAACGACGACCAGGGCGCGTCGGCCAACCTGTACTACCAGGGCTCCTGCGACGCGATCACGTCCAACAACATCCCCGCATCGTACTTCCCGGTGCTGCGCGGCACGGCGCGCGGCGGGCGCCCGTACAAGGACTACCATTCAGCCCCGTACCTTGGCATCTACTTCTATCTCATCCAGACGGAGCGACTGAACAACGTCCACCTGCGGCGCGCGCTCAACTACGCGATCGACCGGCGAGACATCCCGAAGATTCTCAAGGGCGGGCAGCTTCCGACCGCGCAGTTTACGCCCGGCCAACCGATCAGCAGCCTGTCAGACGACGACCTCGCCGCGTGCGGCGTGTCCCGCGACACGCCGGGCGTCGCGCTCGTGATGGAGTCGGGCAAGCTGTGCTACGTGCCGCCGCCCGGTCTCGATTACGACCTCGACAAGGCGCGCGCGGAACTCGAGATCGCGCGACGCGAGATGGGCGACCGGTTTCCCCGCCGGATCACCGTCAAGTACAACAGTGGCGTCGAGGGACACAAGTTGATCGCCGAGCGGCTCCAGCAGGTGTGGCAGGACAACCTGGGCATCACCATCGAACTGGCGTCGCAGGAGTGGAAGACCTTTCTCAAAGACACGCGCGAGGGCAACTACGAGGTTGCTCGTATGGGTTGGATCGGCAACTTTCCCGACACGGAAGCCGAGTTCCTCCCGCCGTTCAAGTGCGACAGCCCCGACAATCGGACCAAGTGGTGCAACGAACGGTTCATGGAGTTGTTCCGCGAGGCCGAGGCCACAATGGACCGCAAACAGCGACTGCGTATCGTCTACGAAATGGAAAAACTGATGATCGAGGAGGCTCCGATCATCCCGCTGTACATCTACACGCAACACCACCTGCAAAAGCCGTACATGCGCGACCTCGCGATCAACTTCCCCGACCAGCAGCCGTGGCGCTACGCGTGGATCGACCCGGACTGGCGCGCGGCGGCGTCGGCCGCGCCGCAGGGTAACGGCCCGTGAGCGCGCTGCTCGTCTTGCTCGCCATCGTCGTCGCACTCGCGGCGGCGCTCGGATTGTGGCGGCTGCTGCTCGCGCGGCTGGCCGGCGGCGTCGTCGTGCTCGTGTGTATCGCGAGCTTCTCGTTCCTGATGCTCAAGCTCGCGCCCGGCGGTCCGTTCGACGCCGAGCGCAGCCTGCCGGCCGAAACGCAGCGCAACCTCGAACGCCGGTACAACCTGAACCTACCCGTGGCCCAACAATACCTGCTGTACATGGGCGCCCTCGTGCGCGGCGACCTGGGCCACTCGATGAAACGCAACCAGAGCGTCAAGGAGATCATCGACGAGAGCTTCGGGGTGAGCGTGCGCGTCGGGCTGCTCGCGCTCGTGTTTGCCACCGCGTTTGGCATCGCGCTGGGCGTGTTCGCCGCGTCCCGGCAGAACACATGGTGGGACCACGGCGCGATGGCGTTCGCGCTTTTCGGCATCTCCGTGCCGTCGTTCGTGCTCGGCCCGCTGCTGATCATGGTGTTCTCGCTGCAGCTCGGCTGGCTGCCTCCGGCGCGCATCGACGGTTTGGAGACCTATCTGCTTCCGGCGGCGACCCTCGGCCTCATCTTCATGGGAGTCATCGCGCGGCTCGCGCGCAGCGGCCTGCTCGAAACTCTGCGCCAGGACTACATCCGCACCGCGCGCGCCAAGGGGTTGTCGGAGCGCCAGGTCGTGTGGAAACACGCCGTGCGCCTCGGCCTGATGCCGGTGGTCACCTACCTGGGCCCCGCGACCGCCGCGTTGATCACCGGCTCGTTCGTCGTCGAAAAGATCTTCCAGATCCCCGGACTCGGGTTTTACTTCGTCGCGTCGATTACCGACCGCGACGACCCGGTGCTCACCGGCGTGCTCGTGTTCTACGCCGTGTTCCTCGTCGCCTTGAACCTCATCGTCGACATCGCGTACGGGATCCTCGATCCGCGCATCCGGGACAAGCGATGACCTCCGCCAAACCGCGATCGAATTCGCTGTGGGCCGACGCCTGGCGGCGGCTTCGCAAGAACCGCATGGCGATGATATGCGGTTGGACCTTCGTCGCGCTCGTCGTGTTCTCGTTCGTTGGGCCGGTTCTGCTGCACTGGTTGCGCGGCCTCGACGGCACGACGCAGGACGTCGACCTGGGCGCGTCGCCGCCGTCGTGGCGCCACTGGTTCGGCACCGACTCGCTCGGCCGCGACATGCTCGTCCGCACCATGATCGGCGGCCGGCTGGCGATTACCGTCGGCCTCACGGCCACCATCGTCGCCATCGTGATCGGCGTGAGTTGGGGTGCGATTGCCGCGTACGCAGGCGGTCGCGTCGACGAGGTCATGATGCGCATCGTCGACGTGCTGTACGGGTTTCCGACGGTCGTCTTCGTGATCGTGATCAGCGCAGTGCTGGAGCGGTACTCGCTGTTTCAGTCACCGTACGCGCGGCTCGGCGTCCTGTTCGGACTCATCGGCGCCATCTCGTGGCTCAACATGGCGCGCATCGTGCGCGGTCAGGTTCTGTCGCTGCGCAACCAGGAGTTCGTCGAGGCGGCGCGTGCGCTCGGCGCCTCCGGCCGTCGCATCGTGTTCCGTCACATCGTGCCGAACACGCTCGGACCGGTGATCGTGTACGCCACGCTGTCGCTGCCGAGCGTCATGCTCACCGAGGCGTTCCTGTCGTTCCTCGGCATCGGCGTGCAGGCGCCGCTGGCGTCGTGGGGCACGCTCGTCACCGAGGGGGCGACGCAGATCGCGGTCTACCCGTGGACGCTGATCGGCCCCGGCATGGTGATGTCCGTGACCATCTTCTCGCTCAACTTCCTCGGCGACGGCCTGCGCGACGCGCTCGACCCGCAGATGCGCAAGGACTGACCTTCGCGGGGAGCGCCTACGGGCAGGCCAGCACCGCGGCACAGTCGGCGGCCTGGCGGACGCACCGCGCGTGGGCGGCGACGAGCTCTCGGCCGTCGGCCGTGCGCTCGAGTTCGTTGCACTGGCGGATGCACTCCCCGCGGTCGGGCCGCGGCTCGACCTCGCGCTCGTCGCCGCAGTCGCGCTCTCGCGTACATACCTCCGCGCACCGGACCGAGCGCTTCTCCGCGCAGCCCACGGCGGCACACGCCAGCAGCAGACACGCCAGTCGGGTCGCGCTCATCAGCCGAAGTGTAGCGCGCCGGGCCGCCCCCCGGGGCCGGGCGCGGCCGGTCCGCGCGCCGCGCGGCATGCTGTGCGCGCGGGCGAGGTTCGCCTATACTCGGCGGAGTATGCGATCGACGATGGGGGACCGTTGGGTTGCCGCGTGCGCGCTCGCGCTCGCGGCGGGGTTGGTCGCCGGCGGCTGCGGCGGCGGCGACGACGACGACGACACGGCGCGCCCGGACGCGTGCGCGGGCGCGTGCGGCGCCGATGCGGGCAGCCCGGACGCGGCGCCGGACGCCGGCCCGGCGTGCGGCTGC
Organism: Deltaproteobacteria bacterium; assembly: GCA_003696105.1. NCBI lineage: Bacteria > Pseudomonadati > Myxococcota > Myxococcia > Deltaproteobacteria bacterium. The sequence goes on from RFGE01000101.1 coordinate 29,136, forward strand.
GGCGACGGAACGTGCGGGGCGGGCGAAAACGAATCCACGTGCCCGGCAGACTGCGCGGCGTGTCCCGACGGCACGTGCTCGCCGGGTGAGGACGCGGCGAGTTGCCCGGCCGACTGCGACACGTGCGGCGACGGCGTGTGCCAGCAGCACGAAGACGCGGAGTCGTGCGCCGGAGACTGCGCCGCGTGCGGCAGCACGGTGATGCCGCTGCCGCCGTCGGGTACCGCAACCGGCGACACGACGGACGAGACCGATGACCTCGAGGCGCCGTGTTTCGAAGCGGGCGCGCCGGACGTCGCGTTCACGCTCACGTCCCCCGGCGATCTGGCGTCGCTGCACATTTCGCTCGCCGGTTCGGACTACGACACCGCGCTGCACGTCTACCGCGTCGACTGCGGGACGGATTCCATGATCGCGTGCAACGACGACGGCCCGACGGACTCGACATCCGAGATCGATCTGGTCGACGTCGCCCGCGGCACCCTGCAGATCGTGGTCGACGGCTACGACGAGTACGGCATCTATCAGCTCGCGGTCGACGGCGAGTTCGTCGACGGCGAGCCGTGCGACCCATCCATGCCGTTTTTGCATTGCCGTGGATCGTGCCGTCCGACCTGCGACGGCGGCGCGCCGTACGCGTGCGGCGACGCCTACGATTGCGCCGGAGGCGACGGGATCGACAACGATGGCGACGGCGACATCGACGAGGATACGTGCTCCAGTCCGCCCACGGTCACCTGCCCGCCCGACACCACCGTGCCGGTGCTGCAGACCGCGGACCTCGCCGCGACGGCCACCGACGATGGCGAAATTCGCCGGTCCGGTTGGCAAATCGTCTCCGCGCCGGCGGGCGCGCGCGCGCGCCTCGGCGCGACCCGCGGCGACGCGACGTCCATCGCGCCCGACGTGGCTGGCGGTTATACGCTCCGGTACACCGCGTTCGACGACGCCGACCAGCCGGCGAGCTGCGACGTGGAGGTCACGGCAGTCCAGTTCGACTGCTCCGACGGCATCGACAACGACGGCGACGGCGACATCGACGAAGACGACTGTGCCAGCCCGCCCGTCGTCGGCTGCCCGGCCGACGTGACGACCACCGTATTGGCCGACGTCGACCTCGCGGCCACGGTGACGGACGACGGCGCCGTCGCTTCGTTGCAGTGGACCGTCGTGTCTGCGCCGGCCGGTGCCACCGCGATTCCGATCCCGCCCGACGCGGCCACCGCCGCGTTCGTGCCCGACCGGCCCGGCACCTATCGGCTCCGGCTCACCGCGATCGACGACGACGGCGAGACGGCGGCCTGCGAGGTGCAAATCGTCGCCAGCGGCGTCGACTGCGCCGATGGCATCGACAACGACGGCGACGGCGACACCGACGAAGATGCGTGCGACGGGCCGCCTGCCGTGACCTGCCCGGACGACGGGACCGTGCCGGCGGGCGCGCCGTTTGCGTTTGCGACGACGACGACCGCCGGCACGCTGCCGGTGGCCGTGACCCGCTGGACGGCGCCCGTCGCGCCGCCCGGTTCGGTCGCATTGCCGCGGTCGACCGGTACGGACGCATGGGAGGTCACACCGCTGCTCGCCGGCGCCTACACGTTCCGCTACACGGCGGTCGACGAAGCCGGGCAGATGGTCGCGTGCGAGTTCGACCTGACCGCGACCGTCGAAGACGCGCTGCGCGTCGAGATCGTGTGGAACCTCGAGGTCCCCGAGCCGTTGGACGCGTCCGACGTCGACCTGCACCTGCTGCACGCCGACGGCGTCCACTGGTTCGACGCCACGTCAGACTGCTACTACGACAACTGCGTCGGCGGCGGTCCGATGTGGGGTCCCGGCGGCGCCGAGGACGATCCCCGGCTCGACATCGACGACACGGAAGGTCGCGGGCCGGAGAACATCAACGTGACGGCGCCCGAGGCCGGCGTGCCATACCGGATCGGCGTCCACTATTACGATCCCGAAAGCATGGGCGACGCGCAGGTCTTGGTCCACGTGTATTGCGGCGGCTCGCTCGCGCAGACGTTCGGACCCAAACGGCTGCACGCGGTGGGTGACGACGAACCCGGCAACGACTTTTGGAAGGTCGCGGACGTGACGTTCGGCGACAGCGGCTGTTCGGTCGACGCGATCGACGAGATCGTGCCAGCGGCGACCGCGCGCATTCAACGCTGACGCGCGAGACGGCGCAGCCGCCGCCGAGCGTCTGGCTTCGGTCTACGGCTTGCGCCGTTGCGCAATGTCGTCGGCCGCGTCTTCCTCCTTGCGCGCGCGGTCGCGCGCCCGCTGCCGGCGATACTGCTCGTAGTGCTTGTCGACCGCCATCCGTTCCCGCGCGGCGTCCGCGAGCGCGGCGCGCGCCTCCTCCTCGGCCTGCTCGCGCGCGGCGACGATCTTCTCGGCCTCCGCGACCCGCTGTTCGAGCGCTTCGATCTCGGCCTCGAGCCGCGCGCGGTAGCGCCGCGAGGCGACCAGCGCGTGCGCGGACACCGGGCCGTCGCCGGCCGCCTCGCGCGCGATCGCATCGGCCAGCGTCGCGCGCGCGTCGCGCACGGCCTGTTGGCGGCGCGCGACCTCCTGGCGCGCCGCCGCGGTCGCGGCGATCGCGTCGGCGAGCGCCTGTTTGCGCTCGCTCTCCTGCTGCTCGCGAATCCGCCTGAGCGCGTGCAAGCGGTATCCGTCGTCGCCGGCGCCAGCCACGTCCCGATGGTACACTGCCGAAATCCATGATGGATCGGCCCGGATCGTCCGCCCGGCCCTCCGGTGGCGGCTCGCCGCTCGACCGCTACGTCGTGCTCGAGTACCTGGCCGAGGGCGGCATGGGGGCGATCTACCTGGGCAAGAAGCTCGGCGCCGGCGGCTTCGAAAAAGAGGTCGTGCTCAAGCAGTTGCTGCCGGAGTTCACCCAGCAGCCCGAGTTCATCGATCTGTTCCTGCGCGAAGCGCGCCTGTCGGCGACGCTCGACCACGCCAACATCATCCACACGATCGACCTCGTCACGGCGGGTGACGAGTACTTCATCGTGATGGAGTACCTGCCCGGCGCCGACCTGCGCACCCTGCTCAAGCGCGCCAAGCGGCGCCGCAAGCGGATGTCGCCGGCCGCCGGCATCTTCGTCGCGCGCGAGGTGCTGTCGGCGCTGGCATACGCGCACGCCAAGCGCGCGCCGGACGGGCGGCCGCTCCGCCTGATCCACCGCGACATCTCGCCGTCGAACATCCTGATCTCGCGCAACGGCGAGGTGAAGCTCACCGACTTCGGCATCGCCAAGGCGTCCACGCACAACTCGGTGTTCTATCGGGTCAAGGGCAAGGTCGGGTACATGTCCCCCGAACAGGCGCGATCCGAGCCGCTCGACAGCCGATCGGACCTGTACTCGCTGGCGGTCTGTCTGTACGAGATGGTGACCGGAGAGCGGTTGTTCGTGCAGGCGGGCCTCACGACGTCCGCCGACGACCTGTACAGCCGGCCGGTGCCGATGGTGTCGCGCAAAGTCGAGGGCGTGCCGGCGGAGTTCGACAAGGTCATGCTCAAGGCGCTGTCGATCGACCCGCGCGCGCGCTATCAGACCGCGGGCGAATTTCAGGAGGCCCTGCTGCGGGTGGCACACCGCCACGGTCTCATGATGTCGGCGCCCGAGTTGGCCGACCACCTGCGCGACGTGTGCGGCGACCCGGACCGCTGGCGCGACATCGACGCCGCGAGCCACCCGGGGCTCGGAGGCACCGAACTGTACGAACCGGGCGAGGGGACGGCGCGGATCGGCGTCTCCGAGGTGGACATCGAGTCGGACGCGGACCTGGTCGAAGTGCTGGACCGCGAGGACACGCGCGCGGTCATCAACCTGGCCGATGTCGTTCAGCGCCGGGCACAGACGTCGCTCACCCACCTCACGCAGCTCAAGGGCCTCGAACTCACATCGATGATCAACCTCGCGGACGACGGCGAGGTCGGCGCCAAGCCGCTGGTCGACTTCGATACGCTCGCGGTCGACGCCGGCGACGACACGGGCGACAGCGACGTGGTCGACCTCGCCGGGGCGAACCGCGGAGGTCGGGCAACCGGCACGCGGGCGCCGGCCGTCGAGGTCGCGGGCGAGGCGTCCGGCGAGATCGACGGCACCGGCCTCGCCGATGAGCTGGAGCCTGCGCCGGCCAGCCGGCGATGGCTGGTGCTGATGTTGATCGTGTTGCTCGGTGTCGGGATCGCCGCCGCGATTGGCCTCACCGGCCCCGAGTTGCCGCCACCGGCGACGCCCGGCGACCGGCCCGGACCGGCGGGCGCGGCGTCGCCGTAGCCGGGCGCCGGCGGGCGCAGCCCCCGCCTGGACAGCGACCGGCCCCACCGGGTAGGATTCCTTGCCGACTGGCGTCCGTAATGTCTCGGAATGACAAGACCCAAGTAACCGCCCTGATCGACGACATGCCCGCGTTCTCTCGCCAGCGCGCGGGCGGCGTGTTCATCGTCATCAAGGGACCGGACCGCGGCGAGACCGTCTCGATCAGCGATCAACCCGTCTACTTCGGGTCGGCGCCGGCGTGCGAGATGGTGCTCACCGACAAGACGGTGTCGCGGCGGCATCTGCTGGCCGTGCCGAGCGGCCCCAACGTGATCCTCAAAGACCAGGGCTCCACCAACGGCAGCTACGTCCAGGGCTCTCGGTTCAAGGAGATCACGATCGGGTACGGCGCCGAATTCAAGGTCGGCCGCACGGTCATCAAGTACCTGCCAGAGGAGGAGGTCGTCGAGCCGCAGCCGTCCGAGGAGTCGTCCTTCGGCCAGCTGATCGGCAGCTCGACGAAAATGCGGCAGTTGTTCAACCTGCTGCAGGACGTCGCCCAGACCGACGCGACCGTGCTGATCGAGGGCGAGACCGGGACGGGCAAAGAGCTGATCGCCGAGGAGATCCACAACCATTCGAGCCGCCGCGACGGGCCGTTCGTCGTGTTCGACTGTGGTTCGGTGCCCCGGGAACTGATCGAAAGCGCGCTGTTCGGCCACGTGAAGGGGTCGTTCACCGGCGCCGTCACCGACCGGCGCGGCGCGTTCGCCGAGGCTGACGGCGGCACGATCTTCCTCGACGAGATCGGCGAAATGCTGCTCGACCTGCAGCCGTCGCTGCTGCGCGTGCTCGACAAGCGCGCGGTTCGCCGCGTCGGCTCGAACACGTACGAGAAGGTCGACGTGCGCGTCGTCGCCGCGACGAACCGCGATCTGCGCGCCGAAGTTGCCGCCAAGCGGTTCCGCGAAGACCTGTACTACCGGCTCGCGGTCATCCGCGTGTCGGTGCCGCCGCTTCGCGAACGCGGAGGCGACATCCCAGTGCTCGTCGAGCACTTCATGCGCCAGTTTACTCCGGAAGGCAGGCAGCTCTCGATCAGTCCCGAAGACATGGCGCGCCTGCAGCGCCACTCGTGGCCGGGCAATGTGCGCGAGCTGCGCAACGTGATCGAGCGCGCCTGCCTGCTGTCGCAAGGCGGCATGCTCAACCTCGACGACGCGTTCACCGAGGAAATCGCGCCGGCGCTCGGGATCCGCACCGACTTGCCGTTCAAAGAGGCGAAGGGACAACTCGTCGAACACTTCGAACGCGAGTACATCGTCGACCTGATGCGGCGCCACAAGATGAACCTGTCGGCCGCCGCACGCGAGGCGCAGATCGACCGCAAGCACCTGCGCGAGTTGATCCGCAAGTACGACCTCGACCCGCGCAAGCAGGACGACTGACGGCGGTCGACCGGTCAATCCACGCGCACGCGCAACGACAGGCGGGTCTGCTCCACGTTCGCCTTGAACTTGCTGCGCGTGTCGGTCACCGGGTCGTAGATCTCGACTTCGTGCTCGCCGAGCGACACGCCGATCCGCTCGGTCGGGCACAACTGCCCGGTCGGCGCACCGTCGACGTATACGTAGTAGCGGTTCTTCTTGCGGCAGCGCACCTTGATGCCGGCGCGTCCCTCGAACGGCGTCACCTCGCGAAGCGTCAAGTCGACGCGGGCATCGCCGGCGACATCGGTGACGTACAGGTCGTACCCGGGGAGGATGAGCGCGAGGCGGTGTTGGTCCCCGGTCGCGTCGTCGATGCGCTTGGGCGTGCGTCCCACCTTGGCGCCGTCGAGGTAGATCGTCGCGCCGGCCGGCGTCGACCGAATGTCGAGCGCGCCGGCGACCGCCGCGCCGGCGTCGAGGTCGCCGGTCGGCGGGGCCGCGGCGACCGCCACGGCCCCGTCCGACCGCGCGGGCGCGCCGGCGTCGCCCGGCGGTGCGCCCGCGGCGGCGTCCCGCGCGTCGCGGCCCGCTGCGGCCCGCGCGCCGCCGTCGGCGACGCGCCCCGGCGCGCTCGCGGCGGCCGACGGTGTAGGTACACCGGGCGCGCCCGGACCGGCCGCGGCCGGCAGGTGCGCGCCTGCGGCGGCGGTCGCCCCCGCGCCCCGATCGCGCGCCAGGGGCTCGCGTGCCCGCCCGCCGTCGAATCCGACGAACTCGGCATAGACGAAAAACCCCGCCCCCCCGGCCAACGCCGCCGCGATCCACACCAGCGCAACCCGGCGAAGCCGCACGGGACGCGCGGGCGCGGCCGCCTGACCGCCGCCCGCCGCCTCGCCGCCGCCCGCCGCGTCGTGCGCCGCGACCTCCGCAGACCCGGTCGCCTCGGAAATCGCCGCCCCGCCGCGGGTCGCCGTCTCGCCGCCGGTCGCGGTGCCTGCCGCCTCCGACACGAACTCGACCTCGTACGATTCGAGGTCGACCACGTCCGGATCGCGCGCCCGCAACGGGGGCGACGCCGCGCGATCCGGCGCGAGGTCCAGCGTGCCCGGCACGGGCGCGGGCAGCGGGGTCACGTCGGACACGCCGTCCTGCGCGCGGTCACCGCGGATCTTGGTCGGCGCGTCTTCGTCCACGTCCGCCCGACCGCGCAGGCCGGCGGACAGCGCGCCGCCTCCCGCGCCCGCGGGTGCGGCGACCCCGAGCACCGTCGGCCGCGGCGCCGGCACCGTCGCCGCGCGGTCGTCGACGGGCACGGGCGGCGGGGTCGCGCCGCGGTCGAGCGCACGCCGAAGCGGCGACACCGGCGCCGCCGGCGGTGGCGCCGGCAGCGGCACGGCGAACAGCCCCGACGCCTGCTCCTGCGCGGCCGCGTCGATGCGCCCGATCACCTCGCGAACCACGCGCCCGGCGTCGCGCGCGTCGCCGGCCACCGCCGCGGCACGCGCCGCCGCTTCGATCGCGTCCGCCAGCGCGCCGGCATCGGCGTAGCGTTCGCCGGGCAGCCGCGCGAGCGCCCGGTACACGATCTCGAGCACCACCGGCGGCGCGTCAGGCTCCGGAAACCGGCCGGACAGCACCGCCTGGCCGATCTCGAGTGCGGACGGGCCGCGGAACGCCGGCCGCCCCGCAAGCAGCTCGTACAGCACGGCGCCGAGCTGGAACACGTCCGTCGCGGGGCCGGTCGGCTCGCCGACGATCTGTTCGGGCGCCAGATACGGCAATCGCGCCGCGAGGGTCAGGTCATCCGCCGGCCGCTCGGGCAATCGCGGCGGCAGCAACCCGAAGTCGGTGACCTTCACCTCCCCGTCGGGTACACACAGGATGTTGGTTGGGCAAACACCGAGGTGCGTGCCGCCGCGGCCGTGCACGTAGGCGACCGCGCGCGCCGCGCGCAGCGCGATCGCCAGGGCGGCGCCGGCCGGCAGCGGATGGCCGGCACCGTGAGTCGCCTGACCGAGCCGCATCAGGTCGACGCCGGCGACGAACTCGACCGCCGCGAACGTGCGCCCGCCGGCGACCCCGAACTCCTGCAACCGGGCGATTCGCGGGTGCTCGTAGCCGCTGTACCGACGCGCCGCGCGCGCCAGCGCGTCGGATGCATCGCGCCGCGCCGCCAGCTCGGCGTGAAACAGCTTGACCGCGAACTGGCGCTCGAAGCCGGCGACGCCGTAGACCTTCGCGCGAAACACTTCGCCCGTCGGGCCCCCGCCGATCGGCTCCACGAGGTGGTACCGGCCCAGCTTGCGCCCCGGGCCGCCGGTGCCCGAAAGGCTCATTCATTGTCACGGTATCTGCGCGCCGCGGGCCGTGTCAAACCGGACGCGCGCCGTCGCCGAGCCGAGCGCGCCGGCGCAGCGAAATTGCGCTGGCGGCCGCCGCGTCGCACAATGAAGCGTGGCCGACGAACCGAAACACCTTGCGACGTGGTTTCTGCGCTGGGCCGCCGGCGCGCCGCGCCGCTGGCTCGGCCGCCGCAGCGGACTGGGGCAGGACGTCCTCGGGACGACGCACGGGCTGTCGTACCTGCGCCACCTGGCGCGGGGCAACCGGATCCGCCGGCGCGCGCGGTTCGACCGGGTCGACGACCGACAGCCGCCGGTGTTGCTGTTGCACGGTTTTCTCGGCACGCGCGGGTCGATGTACCCGCTCGAGCGCCGGCTCACCGAGGACGGGTTCACCGTATTCTCGTTCAATCTCGGCACGCTCAACAGCCGGGACATCCGCCGGTCGGCGTTTCTCATCCACCGCAAGATCGAGGCGATCCTTGCGCAGACGCCGGTCGACCGGATCGACATCGTCGGCCACTCGATGGGCGGACTGATCGGACTGTATTACGTCAAGAAGCTCGGCGGTCACCAGCGGGTTCGCCGGCTCATCATGATGGGCAGCCCCGTGCGCGGCACGTGGGCCGCACTGCTCGGCGTCGCCACCCTCGGGCTGTGGTCCACGTCCAGCTGGCAACTTCTGCCGCGCAGCAAGTTCCTCGACGAACTCGCCCAGGGCCCGCTGCCGCCCGACACGGAGGTCTACAGCATCGCCGCGGCCCGCGACTGGGTGTGCCCGCCCCGGTGCACACGCCTGCGCGGCGCCCGGCAGATCACCGTGCCGATGGGCCATTCGAGCCTCGTGATATCGGACGAGGTCTACCGGCGCATCGTCGCCATCTTGCGGGGCCCGGTTCGCGACGCCGACGCACTGGTGCGCGCGGTGGGCGCGTGACGTTGCGACCCTCTATCTAACACTGTAGAATCACAAGCGGAAGGCAATGTCGGACACTCCGCAGTACGCGCTGCGCTTCATCTCGGGCAAGTACCAGGGCGGTGAGTTTCCGCTCCGCATGGGGCGGGAGATCATCATCGGCCGGTCGTCGGACCTGGACATGGTGCTGGTCGAGGACATGGTGTCCCGACGCCACGCCAAGATTTCGACCACCAACGGCGAGATCACGATCCAGGACCTCGGATCCACCAACGGCACGTTCGTCAACGGCGAAAAAATTACGCGCGCTCGCCTGTCCGAGGGCGACCGGATCCTGGTCGGCACGTCGATCATCAAGCTCGTCGCGGCCGACCCGTCGCAGGCGCACCACCACTCGGAGGCCGAAGCGCGCCGGCGCCTGCAGCAGGGCGCGCGCCAGTCCACGTCGGGCCGGCCCATGTCCGGCGTCATCGAGGAGATCCCACTGCCGGACCTGCTGCAACTGCTGTCGACCAGCCGCAAGTCGGGCGTGCTGTCGATCGCGTCGCCTACGGCGGTGGGCAAGATCTACCTGCGCAAGGGCCAGATCTACTTCGCCGCGATCAACGACGACTTCAATCTGCAACCGCAAAAGGCGATCTACCGGATGCTCACCTGGCAGACGGGCACGTTCGAACTCGAACCCGCCGTCGAGATCCAGGTGATGGAGGAAATCCAAGAGTCGACCGAGGCGCTGCTGATGGAAGGCGTGCGCCAGCTCGACGAGATGCGCCGGCTCGAGGACAAGCTGCCGCCGATGACGTCGAGCCTCGCGGTGCCGACGCCGCTGGCGGGGCGGTTGCGCGACCTGTCGCCGGAGCAGCTAGATACGTTCCAGCTCGTCCTCGATCACGGCATGGTTCAAGCGGTGCTCGACCACTATCCGGGCAGCGATCTCGACGCCGCGACCCACCTCGTCGAGCTGCTCGAGCGCGAATTCGTCGTCGTACCGTAGCCGCCGGCGCCTACACGTCGAGTTCGAGTCCCTCCGCCGCGGCGGTGAGCGCGATGTCGCGACCGCCGTGCGCGTCGAGCCATGCGCGGCAGCGATCGCGCAGCGCGTCGACGTCGTCGTCCGCGTAGTCCTGGTCGTAGTGAAACATCACGAGGTGGCGCGCGCCCGCTCGTATCGCCGCACCGGCGGCATCCTCATACGACGAAAACCCGCGGTCGAGCCGCTCGGCGCGGTCTTCGGGGGTGTAGGTGCAATCGTGGATCAGCAGGTCGGCGCCGCGGTACAGCGCAAGGACCGCCTCGCTCGGGCCACCTGCCGGGTAGCCGACGTCCGGCGCGTACACGAGGCTGCGCCCGCCGCACTCGAGGCGGAATGCCAGCGCCGTGGTCGACCCGTGCGGATTGGACTGCGCGATCACCCGCACGCCGTCGATGTCGAACGGCACGCCGGGTTCGACCGCGTGCAGTTCGATGTGCGCGCCGAGATTCTTGAGCGTGTAGATCGGCGAGAAGTGAGGGTTCATCTGACCTTCGAGGATGCCCTCGAGCATCGACGGCGACCGCCCCGCCCCGTAGATAGAAAACGCGTTGCCGTCGACGAACACGGGAGGAAAGAACGGGAACCCCTGGATGTGATCCCAGTGAGCGTGCGACAGCAGCACCGCCGCGCGCCCCTGCCCGCGACCGAACTCGGTCGCCATCAGCGACACGCCCAGGTGCATGAGCCCGGTCCCCATGTCGAGCACGATCGGCCGCGCGCCGTCGGCCGCGACGGACACGCACGAGGTATTTCCGCCGTAGCGGTTGGTGTCCGGCCCCGGCGCCGGGATCGACCCCCGCACACCCCAAAACCGCACCTTCATGTGTCGTGCTCCCCCAACCCGATTTCGAGCCCCTCGTAGGCGGCGATCAGTTCGAGGTCGCTGCCGGCCAGACGCCGCCGGTAGGTCGCCAGGATTGCGTCCTGCTCGTCGTCGCTGCGCGCCGGCGCGTGGTGGTACAGCGCCAGCGTCTTGGCCTTCGCGTCCAGCGCGACGGCGATCGCGTCGTCGGGCGTCGAATGGCCCCAGTGCGGCTTCGCGCGATACTCCTCCGGGGTGAACTGCGTGTCGTAGATGACCAGGTCGGCGCCGCGGCACAGGTCGACCAGACCGGCGCGCATCGCCTCGAGCTTGGCCCGATGCTCCGGCGACAGCGGCGCGCCCGGCTCGGGCGGCCGCTCGATGAACTCGTGCTCGAGCAGGATGTCGGTAAACGGAGCCGTATCCGATGCGTAGACGACCGACGCACCGTCGACGTCGACGCGGTACGCGATCGCGATCCACGGGTGGTTCAGACGCGTGCACGCCACCCGCGCGGCGCCGATCGAAAACGACTCGCCGTCGACCAGCTCGCGAAAGTCGACGTCGGCCCGCATCGCGTCGAGCGGCACCGGGAAGTAGGGGTCCTCGGTCTGTTGGGCGAAGACCGCGCGCAGATGCGTGTCATCCCGCTGGCGCGCGTAGACGTACAGACGGTTGCCCTCGCGATACAGCGGCGAAAAAAACGGCATCCCCTGGATGTGGTCCCAATGCGTGTGGCTGATGAGCAGGTGCGCGACGCCCCTGCCCTCGCCAAACCGCTCCTGCATGAGTTGTTTGCCGAGCCGGCGAATCCCGGTACCGGCGTCGATGATCAGCGGCGGCCCGTCGTGCGGGCGCACCTCGACACACGACGTGTTGCCGCCGTAGCGGTTCGTGCTCGGACCCGGGACGGGGATCGATCCCCGGACACCCCAAAACCGAACCCTCATGCGCCCCCGTATGTGTGGTCGCCTGCGCGCACGAACGCCCGCGGTCTACGGTAACACAACCGCGCGGCCGCGGGCGCCGGTCGGGCCGGCGGTGACCGCGCGACCGCGGGAGCCGGCGTCACGGGTGGATCGCGGCGGCGATGCGGCCGCGGCCGGCGGACCGCTCCTCGAACAGCAAGATCCCCGACGTGCCGTCGACCACCGCCGCGGGCGCGGCCGCCGGCGGCCCGAACGAGCGCAGCACCGGGTCGGCGCCGGCGAAGCGTTCCCACGTGTCGGCGTCGAACGATCCCGCGTACCCGATCGCGACGCGGCCGTCCTCGCCGGGGCGGTCGGCGCCGGCGAAAAACAGCCCGTGCACCGCGCGCCCGGCGGCCGTCCGGCGTACGAGCGGATGCGGATCGGTCACCGCGTAGGCGTCGAACGCGCCGTCGACGCCGGGGCGCGGCTCGATCGCCGGGCGCTCGGCCGGGGTCCACTGCAGGCCGTCGTCGCTGTCCGCGCGCACGATCGCGCGGCCGCCGGGCTCGACCGCGTACAACCACCACCGCCCGTCGAGTTGTGCGACACCCGGCGCGCGAACTCCGGCGACGACCGGATTGCCGGCCCACTTGCGCCAGGTCGCGCCGCCATCGTCGCTGTCCGCGCGGCCGATCGCCGGCTCGTCCGGCGCGCCGCCTTCGTAGAACAGCGCGAGCGCGCCGCCGCCGAGGTCGACGACCGACGGGGCCGTCACGCGGCCCCGCTCCCACGGCTCGGTCGCCTCGAGGACGACCACCGGGCCGACCGCCGGCAGGTCGTGCAGGCCGGGCAGCTCGGCGTACGCGATCGCCGCCGCTCCGGTCACCGGGTCCACCCGGCCGAACCACACGCGCACGCCGCCGGCCGCGCGCGGCAGGGCCGTCGGCTGCTCGAGACTGAACGCGCGGTCGTCGAGCACGTACGGCTCGTTGATCGGAGAATCGAAGTCGAACGGAACGCGGTGGTAGGGACCGGCGGCCGCGGTCGGCAGATTCGCCGCGCCGCCGCTGCGCTCGCCGGTCCACCCCAACCCGCACGCTCCCGCGGCCACCGCGGCGCACGCCGCGATCGCCGTACATCGTCCGAACTCGCCCCTCGCTTTTCGCACGATCAGAACCTCCACCGCGTCGACGCGCCGATGTGCCACAGCCGGCCCGCGGCGCGGTAGTCGCCGACCGGATCGACCGGCGAGATCTTGCGCGCGACGCGCGGCTCGAGCAGGGTGTAGGCCGCGTACAGATCGACGTCCATCGGCCGCGGCAACACATCCGTGACCCGAGAGAGTTCGACCCCGACGCCCGCGGCCGCCGTGTGCTTGTCGGCGTCGACGAAGTTGCTGCGACCGGATTGCTCCGGCGCGGGCGACGGCTCGTACGTGTAGCCGGCGCGGACGCGCCACACCGCCCGCGCCGTGCGTGCGGCGACCCACTCGACACCGACGTGCGGCACGAGGATGTCGTGAAAGTGCGGCGGCTCGAGCGGCGGCGCGTCCGGGAGGATGACGAAGTCGTTGAGGTCCTTGAGGTCGTAGTCGATGTCGATGTGCGCGGCGGGGTTTTCGAAGGCCGACCACCGGTGCCACACGGCGTCGAAGGCGAGCGTCAGCCGCGGCGTGAGCCGGGCGTTCGCGCCGACAGCCCATTGCTCGGGCTGAAACAGATCCTGGAACTGCGTGAACACCTGCAGAAAACCGTCCTCGACCGTGTAGGGACCGCCCTCGGGGCCGACGTCGCCTTCGATGCGAAACGCCAGATCGACGTCCAGCACGAAGCCGCCGCGAAACGCGGCGCCAAGGTCGAGCCACGGCAGCGCGCGCCAGAGCACTCCCGCCTGCGGATAGCGCACCGTTTGGAGATCCACGTCGATCGCGAACGCGAGGTCGGACTCGGCCGGGATCGTCGGGTGCAGCCGGCCGCGCAGCACGACGGCGCCGGTCGTGCTCGACAGGTAGCCGAGCCCGCCGCCGACGAGCAGCCGGTCGCCGACCGCCACGGCGACGTTGGCGCCGAGAAACAGGCGCTGCGGCCGGTTGTCGTACAGCACGAAGCGCGGCTGGTCCGGCGCCAGGGTGCGCGTTCGCGTGACCTGCTCGTCGGGAAGGAACAGCCCCGCACCGACCGCGACGCGCACGCCGGCGACGGTTCCGGGCACCGCGATGCCGACCGCGAGGCCCCGCGACCGGTTGACCTGTACGTCGCGCCCGTCGAGGGTCAGCCGCGGGTCGACGTACTGGTAGCCGAGGTCGATGCGAACGCTGTCGATCGCCGCCAGCAGCGCCGGGTTGTAGTAGTGGGCGCCGGCATCGGTCGCTGCCGCGGTCTGCGCGTTGCCCATCGCCGGCCCGCGGGCGCCGAAGCCGAACGCGTCGACTGGATTGGCCGCGGCGCCGCGCGCCAGCGACGCGGCGGCGATGGCGGCGGCCAGCGCCGTGCGCGGCCTCACAGGTCCACCCCCACGACGATGCCGGCGGCGACCACGCGGCCGCCGGTGTCGATCGTGTCGAACGGCGGCGGATCGTCGGCGCCGAACGCCGCCGCATCCTTGGTGTGACGGCGCGGTTGCAGAACGTGCAATTGCAACCATGCGTCGACTCGCAGCGGCACGGCCGCAGCCGGCCACGCCGCGCCCAGCCCCGCCGCGACGACGTGGCGATGGTTGTCCAGCAGCGACTGGCGCCCGGTCATCTCCGGGGCCGGCGACGGCACGAACGCGTAACCGCCGCGCGCCGCCCACTCGGTTCGCCGCGAGCGGCCGGTCCGCTCGACCGCGAGCTTCGGCACGACGATGTCGTGGAAGCCGGGTGGCGGCTGGGCCGGCGGTTGGCCGACAAGCGGATCCTCCGTCGGCAGCGGGGCGGCACTCCAGCGCTCGTAGCCGAGCTGCGCGGACAGCGTCCACCGCGGCGCGAGCTGCCACGCCACCTCGGCGACCGCGGTGATCGGGTCGTACTGCGGCGTACCGGCGATGCGCAGCTGCGGGAGTTGCACGGGCAACGCGTCGCCCAGGTCGCTGCGCACGCCGATGTCGTAATCGGAGCGCGACACGCCGGTCACGGCAACCCCCCAGCGCAGGTCGTCCCGCTGCCGGTACTGGACGCCGGCGACCGGCGCGAAGTGGGTGATCAGCCGTTGCTCGGACTGCGTCGAGATCCGGCCGGACGCGTCGCCGACGACGTGGATGTCGCCGCGCAGCGCCGCCAGCACGCGTGTCCCCGCGCCGATCGCGAGCCGGCCGGTGACGCGGACGCCGGCCGCGAGCTGGATGGCGACGACGTGCGCCGACGTCTCGAGGATGGCGAACGCGGGCTCCCCCGGAAACGGCGCCTTCGCCTTGTTGAGCGTCGCGTTGGGAATGTACAAGCCGAGCGCGATGCCGGCGCGACCGCGCAGCGCGCCGCCGAACGCCAGCGGCACCGCGAGCCCGATGACCGTGCCGTGCGCCAGATCGGTGTCGACACGACGGCCGTCGATGCGCAGGTCGAACGCGCCGGCCGCGCCGCCGAGCGCGACCCGCTTGCGCGCACGCGCCAGCCCCGCCGGATTCAGATAACACGCCTCGTAGTCGTCCGCGGTCGCCGCGCCGGTGCCGGCCGCGCCCGGCGACCGGCCGCCGAAGCCGAACAGCCGCAGCGGCGACGCCGGCGCCGGCGCCGCGAGCCCGACGAGCGCGCCCGCGAGCAGCCATCCGGCGGCGCGCCCGCGCGCCCGCGCCGCCCGAGCCGGTCGAAGCCCCATACCCGCGGCTCAGTATGCCACGCCAGGTCAGGCCAGCTCGATATACAACGCGCCGTTTTCGACGACCGTGCGAAACCGGACGAGCGACAGCGCGCGGTCGTGCGCGCACGCGCCGGTCGCCAGATCGAACTCGTAGGCATGCCCGGGGCACACCACGCGGCCGCCGCGCAGCTCGCCGCCGAGCAGCGACACGTGTTCGTGCGGGCAGGCGCTCGCGGTCGCGAACAGCTCGCCGCCGACGTTCGCGACGAGCACCGGGTCGGTGAACCCGGCGACGGAAAACCCGCGCATCTGGCCCGGCGGCGGCAGGGCGTCGACGGAACACACGCGGCGGCGCAGCATCGCCGGTCAGTTCAACGGCGCGGCGGCGCAGAACTTGTCGGGGTCGTCGGACACCGGCTCGCCCGGCGGCGGCACGGGCTCGCCGCCGTGGGCGATCATCGCCTGCTTGTCGCGACACTCGTAGTCGTCGCGGCAGTCGCCGTCGTCGGCGCACGTCTTCATGCAAAACCGAACCTCGGCCGAGCGCGGGGCACAGTAGTCGGCCAACGTGCAGATCTCGTCGAAGGTGCAGTCGTCGGTCCCGCCCGGCGCGTCCTCGGTCGCGTGGTTGCACGGAACGCTGTCCGGCAGCGGGCCGGCGGGAAAGAACCGCACGCACACGGCCTCCTCCGGGCACGTCCCGTAGTCGCAACCGATCACCGTGCAGTAGCCGCCGGGTTGCGTCGTGTCGCAAAACCGATCGCCGGTCTGCGAGCACTCGCTGGAGATCGAGCACGAATCGCCGATCTGGTCGCCGCACGCGGCGGCGGCCAACAGGGTGAAAACAGCGACGATTCGGGCGGCGGTGGACATGCGACGGCGTACTCTACCGGGCGTACTGACCGCTGGCAACCGCGGCGGGTTGCCCGCTATGCTGGCGGCCGCGATGGGCTGGTTCGACCGACTGCGCCGCCGACGATACGGCGAGACACCGGACGCGCGCGAGGCCGGCGCTGGCGGCGCCGACGACTTCGACGACGATCCCGACGACGCGGACGCCGACGGCGGCCCGGTCGTGGCCGTCGCCGTCGTCCGCGAGGGGCACAACGTGCCGACGGAGGAGGACATGCGCGCGCTGCTGGCCGAACAGGC
>RFGE01000102.1 GCA_003696105.1 Deltaproteobacteria bacterium
CTCACCGACCGTCCGGATGCCCGCTTCCGTAATAACACAGTCCATCGGCGCGTCGTGGTCGTCGACGGGTACGATTTCGACCAGTTGCAGTTCGAATGCATAGCCGATGCGCCGCGCCCGCGGTGCGGCGGCCAGGGTCGCGTCGTAGTAGCCGCGGCCCCAGCCGAGCCGGCCGCCCGACCGATCGAACGCCAGTCCGGGCACCACGAACGCGGCGACGGCCGTCAGGTCGACGGCGGGCGCGTCGGGCGGCGGCTCCGGGATGCCGAGCACGCCCGGGCGCAGGTCGCGCGGGTCCGCGACGGCGTGGAACACGAGCCGGCGGGCGGCTCGGTCCACTCGCGGATAGGCGAGCGTCGCGCCGGCATCGGCGAGCGCGCCGGCGAGCGGCGCGGTCGCGAGCTCGCTGCGGAACGCGGCGTACAGGCCAATGGTCTGGCCCGGCGCCGGCGAGATCGCAGCGACCGCGTGGGCCGCCGCGATGTCGGCAGCGACCGCGGCGTGTTCTGGCGGGATCGCGTCGCGTCGCGCGATCATGGCTCGCCGTAGCCGTGGCTTGTCGATCAGCAACCTGCAGATAAAACTCTGCCCGGCACCGCAGGGCAACGGGCAAAGCGCTACTTTCCGTCGGAGTGGCCTAGGTGGGTTCCCAGCGCTTCGTTTCAGGCGTCCCGGCGCGATGCGGGCTGCTCACCGCGAAGCGTGAACCAGGATCCCGAGATCTGAGGTTTGGACTTTGCCGTTGCCGATGCCATGCCGGGCAGAGGCGTGACTCGGCGTTGTGTCGTTCATCGGCCTATCGCGATGCCTCCGTTTGCAGCGCGCGCAGGATGCGCTCCGAGCGCTCTTTCACCTGGCGCTTGAGGGTTTCGTGGCTCGCGCGCAGCTGGTGCAGCTCGTCGGCGATGTTGAGGGCCGCGAGCAACGCGAGCGACTGCGTCGTCTGAGTGCGCCCCGAGCGGCGCGCTTCGTCGAGCTTCGCGTCGACGTAGGCGGCCAGCTCTTTGAGGTACTTCGGCTTGGCGTCGGTGCGCAGCGACAACCGTTGTCGGGCAACCTCCACCGTGACCGCGCGCTTCACGCGTCGACGATATCACGCACCGCGCCACTCCCGATCGCGTTTTCGCGCCCGGGCGGCGGCGGGGCAGGCGCGGCCGGCCGACCGCCGTCAGCGGCCGGAACTGCTGCGAGCGAGCAGGTAGTTCGCGATCAGCAGGCGGGTCGGCAGAGCGAGGTTGCGAAAGCGGATGCCCATACCGCGGCCCGCCGGCGTGTCGTCCGTGCGGACGACCTCGCCCGCGAGCGACACGGGGGCGTCGGCGCCGGGAAGGTCGACGTCCACGTCCACGGCCGTCCCGGTGTCGTCGAGGAACTCGGCTTTCAAGAACAGTCCGTCGCAACTGAGGTCGGCCACGACGCCGTCGAGCGACACGGCGCGAGATCGGTAGCGCGCGGGCAAGCTGACCCGGATTCGTTGCGACTTGCGCTGTTCCACGTTGCGGCTCCTGCGTCGTGAGCACCCGCTCGGTGCGGGTCGGCGATGTGTCATGTAGCCCGGTGTGGGGGGCAACCCTACACAGCGATCGTTCGCGGGTCAAAGGAAATCCGGCAGTCGCCGTGCGCGCTCGCGGTTCGCCCGCGCGCCGTACGCGGCGGCTTCGCTGCCACTGAGCGGCGCGCGGCGCTTGAAATCGGCGGCGGCTTCGTGCAAGGTCATTGTCCCCCGAGGGGTACGGGCCCATAGCTCAGCTGGTAGAGCACCGGCCTTTTAAGCCGATGGCCGAAGGTTCGAATCCTTCTGGGCTCACTGCTACGGAAGACCCCATCGTCTAGCTGGCCTAGGACACCGGCCTTTCACGCCGGCGACACGGGTTCAAATCCCGTTGGGGTCGCTCTCGCTTGCGCCACCGCGGCGGCCCGCTCCGGGTCGTCGCGGCGGCGTGGATTCCCGCCGCCATCGGTGCGGCCCCGGCGGGCGGCGCCGGCGTCGTCCAGCGCGGCGGGCGCACCGCCGTCGACGTCGATCTCGCGCGCGATTTCGGCCCGCTGTGCGGCGCGGGGCGGGGGCGCGGTGCGGCCGCGGCGATGCGGTCCCCGTCGGGGCGTGCGTTGGCCCCGGCGCGGGGGCCGCGCGGACCGCGTCGGACCGCGCCCGGCGGCGCGAGCTCGACGCCCCCCGCCGCGCAAGGCGGAATCCGCGTGGGGCCCGTGTGCCGCGCACTCCGCCGAGCCCGAGGTGGCGTCAGCCGGCGGCCGCGTCTTCGATCGCGTAGCGCTTGAGCCGGCGGAGCAGGGCACCGCGCGAGATTCCAAGCGCCTTGGCGGCCCGCGTCCGGTTGCCGTCGTGCTCGCGCAGCGCGTCGATGAGCCGCTGCCGCTCGAGCTCCTCGAGCGTCTCGCGGAGGCCGTGGCGTGGTCCGCCGGCCTGGGGCCCGGCGGCAGCCGCAAGGGCCCGCTGCCCTCGCGCGCGGAAGACGTCGTCGAAGATCGGCAGGTCGGACGCCCGAATCACGTCCCCCTCGGCGTAGACGACGGCGGCCTCCATCGCGTGTTCGAGTTCCCGCACGTTGCCCGGCCACGGATAGTCGCGCAGGGCGTCCATCGCCGCCGGGTCGAGTCGCTTCTTGGGCCGACCGGTCCGCTGGGCGATCCCCTCGAGGAAGTAGTCGGCGAGCGCCGGAATGTCGTCGCGACGGTCGCGCAGCGGCGGGACGTGGATCTCCACGACCTGCAGGCGATACAGCAGATCCTCGCGGAAGGCGCCCCGAGCGACTTCCTCTCGCAGGTTGCGGTTGGTTCCGGCGACGACGCGGACGTCGACCGGCACCGGCTGGTCGGCGCCGACGGGGTGCACTTCGCGCTCTTGCAGGACGCGCAGCAGCTTGGGCTGTAGGTCGAGCGGTAGTTCGCCGATTTCGTCGAGGAACACGGTGCCGCCGTCGGCCGACCGGAACGCGCCGGGCTGCGACCGGACCGCACCGGTGAACGCCCCCCGCTCGTGGCCGAACAGCGCCGACTCGAACAACCCGGGCGAGATCGCGCCGCAATCGACGACGACGAACGGGCCACCGCGCCGTCGGCTGCCGGCGTGGATCGCGCGTGCGATCAGTTCCTTGCCGACGCCCGTCTCGCCGAGCACGAGTGCGGTCGCGTTCGTGCGAGCGACCTTCTGGACGAGTTCGAACGTGGCGCGAAGGCCGCTCCCGATCACCGGCTGGCGGCCGTCGCGGGAGGCGAGCTGGCCGAGCAGCTCGCGGTTCTCCTCCTCGACGCGCTCTTTGAGGCGGGCGATCTGGCGACGCCGCTTTTCGGCGCGCGCATACTCGCGGCGCAGCTTGTCGTTGAGTCTGTGCAGCTCGGTATGCGCGCGCGCGTTGTTGATCGCGACCGCGAGCTGGGCGGCGACGGTCTGCAGGAGTTCGCGCTCCTCGTCGTCGAAGCCGTTGCGGTCGTCGCGCGGCGCGACGACGAGCGCAATCTGCCCGCCGTCGACCGCGAGCGGCACACCGAGGATGCGCGCGGCGAGCTCGCGGGTCGACCGCGCGGCGAACGCCGCGCGTAGCCGCAACGAGATCGGATCGCGCGGTGCGAGCACATCGCCGATCGGAACGGTGCCGGCGACGGCGACTCGTCGCCAGCCGCCGACGTGGTCGTCGGCCTCGAAGATCGCCGCGCCGTCGGCCGACAACGCATCGCGCACGCGGTGGACGACGCCGCCGAGCAGGGCGTCCAGGTCGAGGGTGGCCGCGGCGGCTTCGGCCGCCTCGCGCAGCAGCGCGCGGATGCGGCTGCGGTCGCGCGCAAACCGCGCGTCCACCATCTGCTGCAGCCGCGCCCGCACCGGCCCAAACAAGGCCGCCGCGACCAGTGTCGCGCCCAGCGACGCGGTGAAGTTGCCGCCGGATAGCGTGCTGGCCGCGCCGCCGGCCGCGCCGATGAACGCGAGAAACAGCGCGCCGGCCAGCGCGGTTGCGATGACGTGCCCGCCGGATCGGCGCCACATCCGATCGAGTTCCCCGAACGGCGTGCGCGTCATCGCGAGGACGACCGACGTCGTGCCACCGATCATCGCCACGCCGATAAACGGCTTGAACCCGCCGGCGACGAACGCTCCGACATCGATCCACGCCCAGATGCCGCCCGCGATCAGCGGCACGGCGACGAACGCGTGGCCGACTTGCAGCCAGCGGGCCGCGCCGGGGTCGACCTCCGCGCGACGATGCCGGAGCCGGTGTGCGCGGGACACGACGCCCACGACGAGGTACACGACCGCCAGGCCGATACTCGCGGCGCCGAACGCGAGCGCCACCACGTTGGACTCGACCTCGTCGATGCCGGCGTACATCGCGAGGTGGGCCGCCGACATGGCCGTGGCCAGTGCAATCGGCGGGGCGTACAGGGCGAGCACCTGGCGCCGCGTCTGCCGGATCGCGCCGGCGGGGAACTTGAGCATGAAGTGGCACGTCACCGGAGCCGCCAACGCCATCGCGAAGAACCACGGCACGCTGAAGATCGCGGTCGACGCGACGTACTCCCACGAAAACGCCCCGGCGAGAAAGACGACGTACACCAGCGTGGACCGAAAAAACGCCCGCGGCAGGACTCCTGGGCCGCCGCGATCCGCGAGCACGGCCATCCACAGCAATACGCTCGCCAGCAACACCGCGGCAGCCGACGCCCACGGCATGCGCCGCCCGACCACAAAGCGCGCCGTCGTGCGGCGCGTGCCGTCGTCGAGGTCCAGCACGAGGACGTCGCCGGGACGGACGCGGCCGATCGCGTCGTGCACGGCCCGGCGGCCGCGCAGGGGCACGCCGCCGACGCCGACGATGCGCTGCCCGACCGCGACGCCCGCGCGCGCCGCCGCGCTGTCGGCGTCCACGGCGAGGATGGGCCCCCCCTGGTGCGCGTAGAAGCCGAGGTCCGGCGAAGTCGCTGCGCCGATGAGGACCGCGGCGGCATAGCCGAGCACGGCGAGCGCTCCCGCGAGCATCCGCCGCCGGCGTGCGCGCGTGCGCGCGTGCACCGTGAGCGCGGGGAGCGTCTCGTCGCGCGCCGACGAGGGATGCGGGCCGTACGGCGATCCAGCCATGAGTCGAAGGGCGATCGGGCAGGTTTGTGATTATTATGCAAAAACTACGCCGCGTCGGCGGCGACACCGATCGCCGGCCGTCACGCGGGCGACGCGGGGGCGCTGGGGTCTGGCCGCCGGCGGCAAAACGTGCGATCGGGGGCCGCACTCCCCGCCGGGCGATCTGCTATCGTCGCGGCCATGGCGCGCACGACATGGGTTGGAATTGCGGCCATCGCGGCGCTGGCCGCGTGGGGCTGCAGCAAGCAGGAGGCGACCGCCGACCATGCGTCTGGCCAGGCCGAGGCCAAGCCCGCCGCGGCCGCCGCGGCCAAGACGGCGGCGCGCGGCGGCGGGACCGGCGCCCCGTCCGAAACCAGCGGCTCGGCATCCGGTGGCACCGAGGCCGCGCGGGATCCGGCAGCGGACCGTCCGACCGAGGCCGACGTGCGACCGCCAACGGCCGCCGACCTTGCCGACTACGTCAAGGATCTCGAAGGCGACGGGCCGTTGACCGCAACCTTCGAGACGTCGATGGGGGCCATCCACTGCGAACTGTTCGAAAAACAGACCCCGATGACGGTCGCCAACTTCGTGGGCCTCGCGCGCGGCCTCAAGGCGTGGAAGCATCCGGGGACGGGCAAAATCGAGCGCCGCCCGTTCTACGACGGGCTCGTGTTCCACCGCGTCATCCCGAACTTCATGATCCAGGGAGGCGACCCGCTCGGGATCGGCCGTGGGGGGCCGGGCTACCAGTTCGCGGACGAGTTCGTGGACTCGCTGCGCCACGACCGGCCCGGCCGGCTATCGATGGCGAACGCGGGGCCCGGTACCAACGGCAGCCAGTTCTTCATCACGGAGGTGCCCACGCCGCACCTCGATGGCCGGCATACGATCTTCGGCCAGTGCGACGACATCGACGTGGTCAAGCGTATCGCCCGCGAGGGGCGGGTCGACAAGGTCAAGATCGAGAAGGTCACGATCGCGCGCGGCGGCAAGTAGGGCCGCCTACACCTCGCGCTCCACGTCCCCGTCGCGGAAGACGACGCGGTAGAGATCTTTGCGACGGTCGTACCAGTTCGTCGTCGTGCCCGTATAGCGGTGGCGACGGAGGCGCTCGATGTCGACATCGTGCACGAGAACGGTTTCGATGTTGGGAGTGCACTCGGCCGCGATGCCGTCCCAGCTGAACTGGACGTCCGACGGCGTGAAGATCGCGGACTGCGCGTAGTGCACGTCGGCGTTGGCGACGTAGGGCAGGTTGCCGACGCAGCCCGATGTGACCACGTAGACGTGGTTTTCGACGCAGCGAGCCTGCGCGCAGTGCCGCACGCGCAGATAGCCGTAGCGCTCGTTGGTGTTGAACGGAACGAACAGGATCTGGGCGGCCTTTTTCACCGCGATTCGCGCGAGTTCGGGAAATTCGACGTCGTAACAGATGAGAATGGCAACGCGGCCGCGATCGGTGTCGAACACTTCGATCGAGTTGCCCGGACTCACGCCCCACCACCTGCGCTCGCTCGGGGTGATGTGTAGTTTGTACTGGCGCCCGATGGAGCCGTCGCGGCGGAACAGGTAGGCGACGTTATATAGATCGCCGTCTTCGACGCAGAACTGCGAGCCGCCGATGATGTTGATGTTGTACCGGATCGCGAGCTGCCCGAACATGTCGACGTACTGCGGGGTATACGACGCGAGCCGGCGTGCCGCGGATCCAGGGTGGCGGTCGGGCGTGATCGACAACAGCTGCGTCGTGAATAGTTCGGGGAACAGTACGAAGTCGGCCCGATAGTCGGCGGCCGCGTCGACGAAAAACTCGACCTGCGCGGCCATCTCGTCGAACGAGTGGACCTGGCGCATCTGGTATTGCACTGTCGCGAGCCGAACGTTTTGGACGCGTTCGACGGAAGTCTTGCCGTCGCGCCGATAGTCGTGGTTGGTCCACTCGAGATAGGTGGCGTAGCCGCGCGATTCCTCGTCCGCCGGAAGATAGTTCGGAATGAGCCGGCGGAGTTCGAAGCCGTTGGCCAGCTGCGCGGTGAACACCGGGTCGAACAGCTCGCGCGCCTGCACGCGCTCCACGTATTCCTCGGCCGACATTTGGTCGGCGTACTTGTGATAGCCGGGAATGCGGCCACCGATGACGATGCGCGCCAGGTTCCGCTCGCGGGCGAGCTGTTTGCGCGCGTCGTACAGTCGGCGGGACAGGCGGTAGCCGCGATAGCGCGGGTGCACCATGATCTCGATGCCGTACAGCGTGTCGCCGTCGTCTGTGTGGTTGCGGATGAAGCCGTTGTCGGCGATCTCCTTCCAGTTGTGCCAATCGGAGTACAGGTCGAAGTCGACGATCAGACTGCTCGACGACGCGACAATCTTGCCGTCGTACTCGACGCACAGCTGGCCGTCCGGGAACTTCTCGATCTGACTGTAGAACTGCTCGCGCGACCACGGTTCCATGCCGGGGAAACACGCCTTCTGCAGTTCGACGACAGCCTCGTAGTCGCGCTTGCGCAGCCTGCGCACCCGAATTCGTTTCGCGACCAGACGTGCCCGCGGTTTCATTCCCATACCTCCGACTTCCCCCGGCTGCCGGCCGCGGTCAAGCCGCCGACGGCGAGTTCGTCCGTTCGCGCGCGGCCGGGTTCCGGGGGCGGGCGCGGTCGGTCGCGGGGCGGCGCCCGCGGGCGGTCAGCGCAGCAGCCGGTCGCGCAGGTCGTCGTGCGGCGCCGGTACGATCTCGATGCCGAGGATCCGCGCGGGGGCGACCGCGCCGCGCGCCGCGTCCACGGCGGCCTCGACGTCCGGCAGCTCGCCGGTGAGCGTGAAGAACGCCTTGCCGCCGATGCCGACGGCGAGCCGCAAATCGAGCAGGGTCACCGGCGCGGTCTTGGCCGCGGCGTCGGCGGCGCGCACCGCCGCGCACACCGTGTCGGTCTCGACGACGCCGACGGCGTCGATGGGCGCCGGGCGATCGCCGTCGCCGGACAACAGCGGCCACAACTGCGCATCCGCGTAGGGCAGATACAGCGCGTCGATCAGTGCGTCGCCGGCGACCTGTTGCGCGGCGCGCAGCGACTCCTCGACCTCGGCGACCTCGCCGGCGAACGCGACGAGGTGCTTGCCGGACGATACCGGGCGCGACCACAGCAGGGTCACCGGCGCGCGTTTGACCGCGGCGTCGCTGGTGATCACGCCGCGGGCGATCGAGCCGAGTTCGAGGATGGCCAGCGCCGGATGCACGCAGCGGGCTCCTATACGAACCGGAACGCGTCCTTCAGGGTGCAGCGCCGCTCGCGCGTGAAGTGGACCGCGGTGGTCAGCCCTTCGCCGGTCGGGCTCGCGATCGTGAACGAGGTGTATCCTTCCCCGCCGTAGCCAAGGCCGGCGAGGCTGGACGCGTTCTTGACGAAGATCGAGCAGTTGCAGATTCTCGCCATTGCCGCCATGTTCTCGATGTTGTTCGAGTGCATGACGGCCGTGTGGTGAAAGCCGTGCTCGACCCGCAGCGCCGCCGCGATCCCGTCGGCGGCGTCGCGCACGCGGACCATGCCGATGACCGGCATCAGCAGCTCGTGCTGCACGAACGGATGGCCCTCGTCGACGTGACACAGCAGCAGGCGCAGGTCGTCGCCGTGGCCGCGGATACCGATCTGTTCGGCGATGAGGGCCGCGTTCTTGCCGACCCACTTGCGGTTGATGTGCTCGCCGTCGAGGATGACCTTTTCGAGGTCGCGGACCTGTCGGTCGGTGAGCAGCAGCGCGCCCTTCTTGGTGAGCTGGTCGGTGAGTTCATCCGCAATCGACGAGACCGCGATGATCTCCTTCTCGGCGATGCACACGATGTTGTTGTCGATGGAGGCTCCCTCGACGATGTAGTGCGCCGCGCGTTCCAGGTTGGCGGTTTCGTCGACGACGGCCGGTGGATTGCCCGGGCCGGCGGCGATGACCTTCTTGCCGGAGTCGAGCGCGGCGCGGACCACGCCGGGGCCGCCGGTGACCACCGACATGCGGATCGCGGGGTGTTTCATCAGGTGCTGGGCGCTCTCGATGGTCGGGTCTTCGACGGAGACCAGCACATCGCGCGGCCCGCCGACCGATGCGATCGCCTCGTTGAGCAGGTGGACGAACCAGTTGCAGGTGCGCCGGGCCGCGGGGTGGACGTTGAATACGACCGAGTTGCCCCCCGCGATCATGCCGATCGAGTTGCACAGGATCGTTTCGGTCGGATTCGTACACGGCGTGATCGCCAGCAACACGCCGTAGGGCGCGCGCTCGGTGAGCATGAGGCCGTCGTCGCCGGTGTACGCGACGGGCCGCAGGATTTCGGTGCCGGGCGTCTTGGTGGCGACGAGGCGGTTCTTCTTGCGCTTGTCGTCGACGCGGCCGAGACCGCTCTCCGCCACCGCGAACCGGGCGAGGTCGTCTAGATGGCGCAGCGCCGTGTCGCGCATCGCAGCGATCATGCGGTTGCGCAGCTCGATCGGCGCCCGCTCGTTGGCCTCGAACCCGCGACGAGCGGCCTGGACCGCCTGTTCGGGGTCGGCGTAGACGCCGAGCGTGCCGCGCGGGATGTCCACCGCACCGCCGGCTCCGCGCACCGGCGGGCCGGCGGCCGGCGCGGGCAGCGCGCCGGACTGCGCGAGTCGCTCGACGACGCGAGCGACGATCTCCTCGATGCGGCGTTCGTCGATGGGCAGGGCCACGCGCGCCTCCCTCAGTCGCTCGCTTTGCGATAGCGGGTCTCGCCGTGCGCTTCGACGAGATCCACGATCGCCATAATCGTCGCGTCGACGGGCCGGTTGTTGGTCAGCTCGGTCTGGCGCGCCGAACTGCCCGACGCATAGAGGACGACCTCACCGATGCCGGCGCCGACCGCGTCCGCCGCGACGACGGCCGGCGCGCCGGGGGCCACCCGGCCGTCGAAGTCGCACCCCTGTACGAGCAGGAGCTTCAGCCCCTCGACGGCGGGCTCCTTGCGCGACGACACGACCGTGCCGACGACTTTGCCCAGGACCATGCGCCGGCCCCGCTATTTCGTGTCGGGCTGGCGCCCGAGGGGCAGCACCGCGTCGACGTTGGCGTGCGGCCGCGGGATGACGTGCACCGCGATCACCTCGCCGACGCGCTCGGCGGCGCGCTGGCCGGCCTCGGTCGCGGCCTTGACCGCCGCGACGTCGCCGCGCACGACCGCGGTGACGTAGCCGCCACCCGTCTTTTCGTAGGATACGAGTTCGACCTTCGCGGCCTTGACCATCGCGTCAGCGGCCTCGACCATGCCGACGAAACCTCTGACTTCGATCATTCCCAGGGCGTCCGCCATCGTTCGTTCTCTCCGTTTCGGTTGCTAGCGTGTGCGCAATGCGCGTTGGTTACTTGTCCTGGGCGCGGCCGGTGATCGCCTCGAGCGCGGCGATTGCGGCGGCCGCTCCCGCGTCCATCTCGGCCTCCGAGCCGGACATGTACAGCCGGCCGAAAGCGCCCCACGGCGTCACGTTCACCAGCGACACGTGAGCCGCCTTCTCGGCCTCGTTGGCGGCGAACGTCACGTAGCCGGCGGGCTGCGTTTCGAGGATGAAAAGCGACTCTCCGGGAAGAACCATCATCCCGGACGAGTTTCGGTTGATGATCTGCGTTTGGTACGCCTCGACCGAGCGAATGATCTGATTCGTGACGATCTTGGGTTTGAGCCGATCCTGCTCCGCAACTTCGAGTTGCGCGAGGATGTTGCGGCCGGCGGCGAGGACCTCGCCTTGGTCGTCGTGGTGGACTTCCAGCAGCCCGAACGCTCGCTCGACGATCTGCAGCGCCGGCTGGACCTTCGTAGCCTTGAGCGCGGCGTCGGTCACGCGGTTGATCGCGATCCCGGGCGCGATCTCGATGAACAGCGATGCCTGGCCGGGCACCGGGAGAAAGCCGCGCGCGGTCTTTCCCATGAACGTCGCGAGCTGCGGTTGCAGCTGATCGAGAAACGTGTACGTGCGCAGCTGGATCGTCATCGGGATCCGGCAACCTAGCATGCCGATTTGATTGGAGTAAAGAGGACCTGCCGTGCTACGAACGCGACTCGTGAGCCGAACTCGTCGCCGCCGCCGCCCGCTGTTGCCGGCCGCCGCGCTTGCGCTGGCCGCCGCCGCCGCCGCGCGGGGGGCGTTTGCCGACACCGGCGGGCCGCCAGATGCCGGCCCGGCGCGTCGTTTGACGTTGGCCGACGTGCTGGCCGTGGCCGTGCGCCAGAGTCCGGATCTGGAGCGCGCCGCCATCGACGAGCGGGTCGCCCAGGCGGCTTACCTCGAGTCGCTCGGCATCGACGACTGGCTGGTCACGGGCGTGGCGACCGCGCGCGTCGTGGAGCTACCGGAGCAGAGTTCGCGCGTGTTCGCCGGGCAAAAGGGCGCGGACCTCGCGGTGACGCTCGCCCGGTCGCTGGCGACGGGCGGGGCGGTCAGCGCGACGGCCGGCGCGGGGGTCCGCACGTCGCTCGCGTGCGATCTGACGCTCACCTGTGACGAGGTCACGCTCAAGGCGGCCAATGTGCGGGTGACGTTCGATCAGCCGCTGCTGCGTGGGCGCGGCGCCGCGGTCGCGCGCGCGGCGCAGCGCAAGGCCGACATCGGCCGGTCGATCGCGGCGCTGTCGCGGCAGGCCGCCGCACTCGACGCGCTGCAGCGGGTGATCGCGGCCTACTGGGAGGTCGCGTACGCCGCGCGCGACCTCGCCATCCGGCGCGGATCGCTCGAGCTGGCCCGCGAGCAGCTGCGCATCACCCGGGCCGGGATCGACGCCGGCTCGATCGCGCCGACGGAAGCGGTGGCGGTCGAGCAGGGGATCGTGGAGCGCGAGGAGGCGATCGTCGCCGCCGAGGTCAACGTCGCGGAGCGGTCGCTGGACTTGCGGCGCATCGCCGGGTTGGAGATCGGGCCGGGCGAGGTGTTGATCGAACCCGCCGAACCCACCGGGCCGCTCGACCGCCGGTTCGACGTGAACGCGGCGGTCGCCCGGGCGCTCGAGCGCAGCCCCGGCCTCCGGGCCATCGCCCTGCAGGGCGAGCAGGCCGAGATCGACGCAATCGTCACTGCCAACGGCCTGCAGCCGGTGCTCGATCTTCACGTCGAGGGCGGGCCCGACAGCGAGACGGCGTCGACCGCCGATACGCTCGAGCAGCTCGCGACGTTCGACTCGTATTCGGTCTCGGCGTCGCTCACGTTCCAACACGAGATCGGTTCGCGCGCGGCGCGCGGTGCCGATCGGCGGGCCCAGCTGGCGCGCCGGCGCGTGAAGGTCGATCTCGAGGCGGCCCGCCGAGAGACGGCGGTCGCCACGGCACAGGCCGTCCATCTGGCGCGCGCGGCGCAGCGGCGCATCGCGCTCGCGGAGCAAGCGATCGCGCTGGCCGAGCAGACGCTGCGCAACGAGCAGGCGCGGTTTCAGGCCGGGACCGCGACCAACTTCGACGTGCTGCAGCGGCAGCAAGCAGTCGAGCAGGCGCGGTTGCGCCACGCGCGCGCCGTCGTCGACTACCTGTCGGCCGCGGCGCAGGTCGACGCGCTCACCGGGGACCTGCTCGACCGCTACGGAATCCGCATCGCAGATGGCGAGTGACGGCGGCGGCAGGTGGACCGAGTGGCTGGTCGCGATCGCCGGCGCGCTCGGGTTCAACAAGGTGCGCGTTCGGTGGAAGCTGCAACGCATCGGCACCCGCTGGCGGCGGTTCGTCCGCCGAAGCGAGCAACGCGCCAACCACGTGCGCTACGCCCACAAGACGTGCACGGCGTGCGGTTCGGTGCAGGACCGCGATGCGGAGGCATGTTCGCGCTGCGGCGAGCGGCTCGGGCGACGCGGCTGGCAGGTGCTCGAGCGGATCGGCGTGCACGCGCCGGCGCTGCTGTCGACCAGCACGTGGATCGCCGGGCTGTGCGCGCTGGCGTACGTCGGTCTGGTGGTGGACGGCGGCGGCGGGCTGGCGTCGGTGGACTGGATGGTGCTGTTCCGCCACGGCGGCCAGTATCCACCGGCGGTCGACGCGGGCGAGTACTGGCGGTTGCTCACCGCGCTGTTCCTGCACGCCGGGATCTGGCACATCGGCTTCAACCTGGTCGCGCTGGCGATCGTCGCGCCCCACGTCGAGGAGCTGTACGGCGACGCCGCGATCGCGACGGTGTTCGTCGCCGGCGGCCTCGCGGCGAGCGCCGCCTCGTGGCAAATCGGCGGCGCGATGAGCGTCGGTGCGTCGGGCGCGGTCATGGCGCTGATCGGGCTCGCGGCCGCCGCGGGCCACCGCGAGGGGACGTCCGCGGGCCGTCGCATCCGCAACGACATGCTCAAGTGGCTGCTGTACACGACGCTGTTCGGGCTGATGATGGGCGCCGACCACGCGGCGCACTTCGGCGGCTTCGCGGCGGGCGGTGCGCTCGGCCTCGCGGTGCGGCCGGCGGCTGTGCGGACGCGCCGCGGCCGGGCGGTGTCGCGCGCGCTCGGCGTCGCATGCGCCGCCGTCGCCGCGGTCGGAGCCTACTGGACGTGGCGGCCGCCGGCGAGCCGCTACCTGGCGGCGATCGAGCGCGACGCGGCCGCTGAGGTGGCGCGAGTCGTCGGCGACCTGCGCTCGCGGTGCGACGGCGGCGCGAGCGGCTCCGGCGAGCCGCGCGACGGCGCCGCGGGCGCGCCGGACGCGCCCGGCGGTGGCCGCGATCCGGCGTGCGACGAACTCGACGCGCTGCGCCGCAAGTGCCGCTACGACGTCGGCGACTTCCTGCCGCCGGACAGTCCGCCCGAACTGCACGCGTTCTACGAGGGCGTGTGCGACGTGTTGCGCGACGGCCGCGACCGCGGCGACGGCCGATGACCTGCGGCGAGCGGCGTCGCGCCTCTGCTATCCTCGCCGCGAGTGGGCGACGCCACGGAGCACAGTGACTCGCGCGCGCCGCGCGGCGGCGACCCGCCGCTCGCGTTCAAGCGGCTGTTCGTCGTCCCCGGCGTCGCGATCACGTTGGCCGAGGCCGCCGCCGTCGTGTGGCCGGCGCTCGCGCTGTTCGACCTGCCGCCGGAGGTCCGCGCGCCCCTGTCGCGCGCGGCCATTCCGTTGGCCGCCGGCGCCCTCGCCATCTGGTTTGCGTCGATCGCCGCGTGGCTGCACCCGGTGCAGCGCGCGGTCGCCGTGCGCCGCCGCGGCGAACCGCTGCCGAAGCCGCTGGCCTCGCGCGCGTACCGCGCGACGTTTCGCGCGCCGCTGCGCGTGTTGCTGTTGCGCGTCGGGCTGTGGGCGGTCGTGTCGGCGATCGCGGGCGCAGCGCTCGTGCGCGCCGGCGCGTGGGGACCGCGGGACGTCGGCCATCTGGTCGGCATGGTGTGTTTGCACGCGTTCGCCGTCAATCTCGGGCGCGCCGCGTGGTACGGCGCCATCTTGCGCAGCGTGCGCGAGCGCCTGTTTCCCGAGGCGACGCGCATGCGCGTGTTCGCCGACGGCTACTTCGGCCGGCTGGCGCTCGTCGCGCTCGGTGTCGCCGGCGGCGCGTCGGCCGCGGCGTCCGCGTTCGTCTATTTTTTCGTCCGCTTGCCGCGCGAACAGTTCCTCGAACTGCAGGCGCTGTTGCCGCTCGGCGTCGGCGGCGCGACGGCCGCGCTGGTCGGCCTGGCGCGTTACTGGACGCGGCCGATCGACCGCTATCTGCGCGACGACGGCGGCGAGCCGACCCGCGTGTACCGGCGCGCGCAAGAGCTGCCGTATCGACTCGCGCTCGCGACGATCGGGTTGTGGGCTGCCGCCGCCGCCGCGATCACGGTCACCGCCCGCTACACGATGGATCTCGACAGCGACGACGCCGTGTTGCTGTTTGGCGTCACCGTCGTGCTCGCCGTAGGCGCCGCGCTCTACCAGGCCTTGTGGCACCGCGAGACGATGCGACCGCTGCTCGCGCACCTCACGGTGCGCCATCGGCTGCCGCTGCGGCGCCTGCGGTCGTCGCTGTCGCTGCGGGCGAAGCTGCTGACGTCGTTCGGCGGTGTGGTCGCGTTCGCGTGCGGGCTGGCGCTGCTGTGGGGATTCATCCAGTACAAGAACTTGGTCACCGGATTCGTCGGCCGGCAGGCTGAACTCGGCATGGCGTGGTTGCGGTCGGAGGTGCAGGCGGCGATCGCGAGCGCGGCCGAACCGCCCACGCCGGCAGCGGTCGAGCGGGTATTGCTGGCGGCCGACGCGGCCACCCCCGCGCGAAATGCAGTCGTCTACTTCGAGCCGACCGACGTCGGTGCGCGGCCGTTCGCGCTCGGCGGCGGCCCGATGGGCGCGCCGCGGTTGCCGTGGTACGCGCGGGCGCGCATGCGGCTCGGCGGTGACGGCCCGCTCGAGGTCGGCTCGCTCGGGCTCACCGGCGTGCACGGTCGGCTGCGCGTTCAGTGGCGCGGCGAGGCCTACGACCTGGGCGCGATCGCGGTGCTGTTTCCCGCCTACTCGGGACGGGGTCCGTCGATCGAGCGGCCGCTCAAGGAGCTGCTCGTGTTCTTCGTCGTCTTGTTTGGCGTGTGCGGGGGGATTGCGGTGCTGACGGTGCGCGAGTTCGTGCAACCGGTCCGCGAACTGCAGCAGCGGGCCGACGCGATGGCGCGGGGCGAACTCGCCAAACCGGTCACGTCGTCGGGCGAATCGGACGAAATCGGCCGCTTGACGTTCGCGCTCGAGGAGATGCGGCGCGCGCTCGGCGAGAAGCTGCGGTCCACCGAGGAAGTCAACCTCGACCTCGAGCGGGCGGTGCAGCGGCGGACCGCCGACCTGGCCAAGAAGAACCGCGAGCTGGCGGAAACGCTCGAGAAGCTCACGCGCGCACAGAGCCAGCTCGTGCGTTCGGAGAAGATGGCGTCGATCGGTCAGCTCGTCGCCGGCATCGCGCACGAGATCAACAATCCGGTCAACGCGATCGTCAACACGGTCGGTCCGCTCGACGACGCGATCGCGGCGCTCGGCGACGTCCCCGAGGCCGACGAGATGCGTCAGATGATCCGCGTGATCCAGCGCGGCGCAAACCGGACCAAGGACATCGTGCGCGCGTTGCACAACTACTCCCGCACGGACGACGAGAGCGTCGTCGACGTCGACCTCAACCGGAGCCTCGACGATTCGCTGGAACTGCTGCGGCACCTACTGAAGGGCGGCATTCGCGTCGAGCGCAGCTACGGCGACGTCGGCCGCATTCGCGGGCACGCCGGCCAGCTCAACCAGGTGTTCATGAATCTGCTCACGAACGCCGCTCAGGCGGTCGCCCACACCGACGGCGCCGAGATTCGCGTGTCGACCGACGCGACTCCCGACGCGGTCGTGGTTCGCGTGTCCGACAACGGCCCCGGCATTCCGCCGGACGTCCTGCCGCGCATCTTCGATCCGTTCTTCACGACCAAGGACGTCGGCGAGGGCACGGGGCTGGGGCTGTCGATCGTCCACGGCATCGTCGAGCGCCACGGCGGCACGATCGAGGTCGACAGCGCGCCGGGCAAGGGCACGACGTTCACGGTGACGCTGCCGCGCGGGGATGTGGGCGCGTACGCGCAGTCGGGCTCGGGGACGGCGTAGGGGGGCGCCCGATCGGCGCATCGGGGCCTTCTCGCGTGCGGAATGACAAACTGGCACGACGCGGTATACCTGTTGCCAGTTTGTCACGGCTGCGCGAGGGGGTGTCGTGTATCTGGTTGAAATTTAAGGGTACGCATTGGAACGCTGTTTGAAGGTGTACGGGAGTCCATGATCATGACGCGCTCGTCCGATTCGCCCGAGGCCACGGACGCCGCAGGCGGCGACCTGTGGGCGCGCGAACACGTCGTGTTGGTCGTCGACGACGAGCCGTCCATCGTCGACTCGCTGGCCAAGATCTTTGCGCGGGAAAACATCAAGGTGCTCACCGCGCGCGACGGGGAGACCGGCCTCGAGCTGTTGCGCAAGCACCGCGTCGGCGTGCTGCTCACCGACCTGATGATGCCCAAGGTGTCGGGCCTGGACCTGCTCAAGGCGGCCAAGACGCTCGCGCCGGAGACGGAAGTCATCTTGATGACGGCCTACGGCACGGTCGAAACGGCCGTGCAGGCGATGAAGGAGGGCGCCTACGACTTCGTCACCAAGCCGCTGAAGCGCGCGCACGTGACCCGGACGGTCCGCAACGCGCTCGAGAAGCAGTCGCTGTTGATCGAAAACCGCGCGCTGCGCGCGCAGCTGGCCGAGAAGCGGCGGCGGGCGATCATCGGCACGTCGCTCGCGTGGCGCCGGACGATGGACACGGTCATGCAGGCGGCCGCGAGCGAGGCGACGGTGCTGCTACTGGGCGAAAGCGGGACCGGCAAGGAACTGCTCGCGCGCGCGATCCACGAACATTCGCCCCGGGCCAGCCAGCCGTTCGTCGCCATCAACTGCGCGGCGATTCCGGAGTCGATTCTCGAGGCGGAGCTGTTCGGCTACGAAAAGGGCGCGTTTACCGGGGCGGCGCAGCGGCGCGAGGGCCGGTTCGAGGCAGCCGACGGCGGTACGCTGTTTCTCGACGAGATCGGCGAGATTTCGCGCCACGTCCAGGTGAAGTTGTTGCGCGTGCTGCAGGAGGGCGAGATCGAACGGCTCGGTGGCGCTGGACGGTCGCGCCGCATCGACATTCGCCTGATCGCCGCGACGAACGTCGACCTGGCGGCCGAGGTGCGCGAGGGGCGGTTTCGCGAGGACCTCTACTACCGGCTCAACGTCGTGCCGGTCCACGTGCCGCCGCTGCGCGATCGCCGCGACGACATCCCGCTGTTGGTGCAGCACTTCATCAGCGTGTACGCGGACAAAAACGGCAAGCCGATCCGCGGCTGCACTCCGAGCGC